>NZ_JAWIZX010000004.1:0-259389 GCF_032840035.1 Campylobacter sp. TJR-1
GTATATAGATAACTATATATATGGTTGGTTGCTTTTGCTGGTGATTTTATTTTATTTTATTAAGGAGTCCTTAAATGTTAAACAAAACAGATGTTTCAATGCTTTATATCACTATTATGGGTATGGCAAGTGAGGGTGATGGTAATAAGTATTGGTTAGATTATGCCAATAATAATAGTTTAGGAGTTTCAAGTTTAGCTAATATTATGCTTGATAGTCCAGGGGCGGCTAAATTCTTTGGTGATTCTCTTTTAGCAGGTAATGAAAAAGATTTTGTTACTAAGATATATAGTATAGCTTTAGGTAATACTAGTGATGTTGATGGCATTAATTATTGGACTAAGGCAATAACTGGCGGTGGAGAATTTACTGATAGTAAGGGTAATGTTATTAGTGTTGCTAGTTTAAGCAAGGGTGATTTAATAGGTGCTATGATTAACTCTATGGTTAATGGCGGTAGTGCTGAGTCTAAGGCTATATTTGAGGCTAAGGCAGCTGCTAGTGATTACTTTGCTGATGCTACTTTGGGTAAGGATATTAGTGGATTAGATGAGGGTACTACTTCTAAGTTAATTAGCGAGATTAATAGTGCTAGTGATCTTGATAAGGTTAAGAGTGAGATTGATGGGTTAAAAGAGAGTATAGATGAGGCTGGTTTAAATAAGATAGCTCTTACTACTGAGAATGATACTATTACTGGTACTGAGGGTGGAGATCTTATTAGTGGGGTGGTAAGCTCACTTGCTAGTGAAAATACTCTTAATGCAGGAGATGTTATTGATGGTGGAGCAGGAAGTGATATATTAAAAGTGGATCTTAAGAGTAACTTTACTGGTTTAGATAGTAGTGGGGTTATTAAGGGTGTGGAGAAGATATCATTACTTAATAGCGGACTTATATCAAGAACATTCGACGCTAAAGGTATCAAAGACGTACAAACTTTAGCTTTAAATAGCGAAAAAGGTATAGAAGTTAAAAACCTTGCAAACATCGCGGATATTGAATTGACAAATCTTCAAGCTGCTAATTTCAATGTAGATTCTATATATGCGGATAAAGTGCTTGATGGTTCAGCTGATGTGCAAAATTTAAAAGTAAATGGTGTTGGTGCTAAAGGTGCTAGCGTAGCAATAACTGCCGATAAGATAGAAAATTTAAGTTTAAACGCTACAGGAAAAGATAGTTTCTTAAAAGATATTACTTCAAAAGACGTATCTGTAAAAGGAAACGCAAACATTACATTAGAAGTTAAAGCAGGAGTCAATAGTTTAGATGCTAGCGCTTCTAGCGGCAAAGTTAGCGCCGATCTAAAAGCTGCTGATGTAAAAACCGTTAAAGGCGGTAGCGGAGATGATAAATTTGTTGTAGGCACAAAAGTAGCTAATGTTAATGTAGATGGCGGAGCGGGGAATGATGAACTTGAGATAAATGGCGCTGGCACTTTAAAACCTACAGTAGCAAACGTAGAAAAAGTTACGTTAGACGCAACTGGAGCTCTAACTCTAGCTATGAACAACGCAAAAGACGTAAGTGAGCTAAATATCAAAGGAGATACGGGTGGAGTAATTGTATTAAATAGTAACATATCTTCACTTAACTTCTTATCAACTGCTGAAGGTACAAATGCAGTAACTATAGATAGCGAAAACTTAGCTACTATAAATTATAAAGCAGGTACCGATGCAAAAGCTGCAGCTGAAGCAAGCGGTAAAGTAAATGCTAGCGAAGCTACAAATCTTACTATAAATTTAGAAGCCAACACAAAAACAACAAATACGAATGCAGAAGTTATCGCAGAAAAAGCCACAAGTATAACATTAAACGTGGCTGAAGTAAAAGAGGCTCACGATATTAAATTATCAACACCTAAAGCTACTTCTTTAAATGTAGAAAGCAAATCAGTAGGCGGAACTAAAATCACAGCCGTAAACGCTACAGATCTCGATAAGCTTCAAAACTTAAACGTAGTGACGGACGGTAAATTTGATATAGCTACCGCCGCGACTTTAAAAGGTATTTCAACTATAAATCTAAGCGGAGAAAATGCCAAGTCACAAGTGGATTTATCTGCTGTAGCTTTAGGAGACGCCGCAGCCGCTCAAGGTATAGTGCTAAATGCTAGCGGACTAAAAGGCGGATTGTCAACCAAATCTATATCTACTACAGGCGATATCGTAGCTAATCTAAACAACACCACCGGTACTGTTAGCTTAGGTAGTGCTACTACAAAGACCGGTAACGTAACTATAGCAGTAAATGGTGCAACAAATAGTGTTAATACAGGGGATTTACAAGCAACAGCAGGATCAGTTGTGGTAAATGCTGAAGGCTCAAATGGAGCTATAACCGTAGGCAATGTTACGGCTGCATCGGCTTCTATAACTAGCGGTAGCGGAAGTACCACTATAGGTACAGTTGCGGCAGGAAGTGTAGCCATAGATCTATCTAGTACTCTAGGCGATGTAACCGTAGGCAAGATAACATCTGATAATGTACTTTTCAACGGTGCTAAGCTTAAAGATAATGGAACAGCCGGAACTATCACTATAGATGCAAGCACAGGCGCAAACTTTGTAGCTACCGTAAATGGCGGATTAGGTAAAGATGCTCTAACGGTAAAAGGATCGGCTACTACCAAAACTATAAAAATAGCCGGTGATTTAGGTTTGGGCGGCACTACTCCGGCTGATCAAAAACTTACTCTTGATTTAGATGCTTCTACTAAACTAAGTAGCTTAGATATAAGTGGGCTTAAAGGTTTAGGAGCCGCTACTGCAATTGATCTAAAAAATGTAGTTGTAGATAATAAACTAATTGTAGATATCAAAGGTAACGACGCGGCTGAGACTATCACTGTAGCTACTCCAACAGCTACTTTAACAGAGATAAAACTAAGCGGTGACTTAGACGGAGGTGAAAACACATACGATATAACTCCGGTGGACTCTGCAATTGCATTAAAAAATATAGATTTAAGCGGATTAAGTGCTACAGGAGGAACTTTGGAAGGTACAATTACTCTTGATTCAACGCATACAAAAGTTTCTAGTATAAAAGGTAGTGCGGGTAAAGATACAGTAGATATGAGCGCATTGCTAGCAGCTACAGGCAAAGTCGCTATAGATCTTGGCGCGGGCGATGATGAAATTTTAATAGGCAAGCTACAAGAAGGAAACGCTAAACAAATCACTATAACAGGCGGTGAAGGAAACGATACGTTTAACTTAACCGCCGCTGTAGTATCTGCAGCAGCTAAAGCAGATTTTACGACTATAACCGACTTTAGCGCCGGAGATACTATTAAATTAGCAGCAGCTACTACTAAATATGTAAATACAGCTATTACACAACCAAATGGTACGTTACAAGAAGTTATTGTTGCTATGCTAAGTGCTGCTAATGGAGGTAATGGCGGTGAAGTTAAAACAGTGTATGGATTTACATGGAACACTGATAATTACTTATTCTATAATACTACTGCGAATGGTAAAGCAATAGCATCTACCGACGTACTAGTCAAGCTAGCTGGTACAACCGTTGATTTAGATAGCCTTACTGTAATAAATAACGATATAGTATTTACTTCTTAATCGTATTTAGACTAAACCTTAATAAAAATAGTAGATAGTTTTTTGCTAGAGGAGCCTTTAAATAGGCTCCTTGAATTGTTTTTTATAAATTTAATATTTTTAAATTTACTAATCCCCTCTTCTTTTTTCTCTCTTTCTTTTTTCCATCTTACTCACGGTTTAAATTTAATCTTTTATTTTGATTTTTCAATTTTATACTATTAAATTTGTCAGCAATGTGTCAATAAATTGTATTTTTAAATCTGACAAAAGTTCTATATAATTTTAAAATAAAAATTTAATTTACAAACGGAGTTAAAATGAAAAAAATAGTTTATGCGTTAGCCTGTGCTTGTATGATGAGTGGCACGGCTATTGGAGCTGAGCTAAATACACAGATGAAAGCGTACATAGAGAGTTTAAAAGCTGAAATTTTGAAAAATGATAGGAATTTTAAGGATTTTGACGCTGATCGCGGAGAAGCGATATTTAAAACAAAAAGTATAGGGAAAAACGGTCAAAATATATCTTGTGAAAGCTGTCACGGAAGCGATCTTACAAAAAGTGCAAACAACGTATTTACGAATAAAATATTGGAGCCGCTATCGCCTAATGCAAATAGCTCAAGACTTACGGACGTAAAAGACGTGCAAAAATGGCTTAAAAGAAATTTTAAAGACGTATATCAAAGAGAAGGAACTCCGCTAGAAAAAGGTGATGTTCTTTACTATATCTTATCAAAGTAAGGGTTTAAAATGAGAATTTTAATAGTCGTATGTTTGGCTTTTATAATGTTGTATGCGAAAGGTCCTAAGGGTCCCGAGGTAAGACCCGTGGATAATGATCTGTATAAAAAAGAGTGTGCTAGCTGTCATTTTGGCTATCAACCAGGATTAATGTCTAGCAAGTCATGGATATGGATAATGCAAAACTTGGAAAATCACTACGGAAGCGATGCTAGTATAGATGAGCAAAGTAGTAAAGATATACTAGCATATCTTTTATCAAATGCAAGCGAAAAAGCACTTATGTATAAAAGAAGCGTTAAGCTAACAAAATCAATGCAAAACGGAGTTTTATACAAATCTATCACGGAAATTCCATATCACATAAAAAAACATAAAAAGCTGGAAAAATGGATGATAAATCAAAAAGAGGTAAAAACTCTATCAAACTGTAGTGCATATCATAAATACGCCGATAAAGGTATGTATGGAAAAAAAGGGATAGATATACCAAATTACGGACAATGGCGTGAATAAAAGTTATATATGGGGTTTTGGCTCGAGATTTTGTCATATAACACTTATAATAAGTTTTATTTTATCATACCTGTTTATAGAGACGGAAACTTCTTTATACTATCACGCGGTGTTTGGCATTGTGTTTGGCGTGGCAATAGCTTTTCGCGTGATTTGGGGATTTATCGGTACTAAATACTCAAAATTTAGTGATTTTAAATTTAAAGGAATAATGGAATATCTACTACCTACGTATTCACAAAAAAAGCATTATACGGGGCATAATCCGGCATCAAGTATAGCTGCTGTCGTCATTATGGTTTTGGGAACTATCGTTTTGGTATCTGGACTAATGATGTACGGTTTGAGCGAAAATAGCGGAATATTTGCGTTTTTATACACTCATTATAGTAAATTTCGGTTTGTACAAAACATACACTTCATCTCTTCAAATTTACTTTTATGGGTAGTTATAATACATATATGCGGTGCAACTATAGATAAATTTATAGATAAAAACGACGCCGTGGATTCGATGATAAGCGGATATAAAAAAACTTCAATAAACGTAAGTATAAGCATGAACAATACACAAAAAGCATTTTGTGCATTTTGGGTAGCGGCTATAGTTTGCACAGGTGCGTACTTGGCGCTTTACAAATCAAACATAGTTTTACAAAGCAGAGCTTCAAAGATAGACTACACAAATTTAAACAAAAATTTTGCTAAAGAGTGCGGAAGCTGCCATATCATATATCCTCCGTTTTTGCTGCCTCAAAAGCCGTGGGAAATAATGATGTCAAATTTAGAAAATCATTTTGGCGATGACGCGTCTATAGATGATGAAACAAATAGAAATATACTCGAGTTCTTAGTGAAAAATGCGGCTCAAAATACAGACAATAAAATAGCTTTTAATATCTTACAAAATACTCAAGACAATGAAATATCCATAACAAAATATAAATACTGGATAGATAGTCATAAAAATATAAATGAAAAAGTATTTAAATACGTAGATATAAAATCAAAATCAAACTGCGGCGCATGTCATAAAAACATAGAAAATGGTATAATTCAAAAGAGCTTGATAAATTATAAAAAATTATAGCTAAGAAGGTAAAATGAGCAACATAATGCTAATTGAAGACGACCTTGAGATGCAAGAACTCTTAAAAGATTACTTAGAAAATTACGAATTTAAAGTGCATGCTTTTGCAGATCCTAAAATCGCACTTGAAGAGCTGAAAAAAGGCGAATTCGTACTAGTTATACTTGATCTTATGTTACCAAAAATAGATGGATTTGAAGTATGCAAAATGATAAGAGTATTTAGCACCATAGCTATAATAATCTCAAGCGCGAGAGGAAATTTAGGAGATAAGGTTTTAGCTTTTGAGTATGGAGCTGATGACTACTTAGCAAAACCGTATGAGCCAAAAGAGCTAATAATAAGAATAAACGCGGTATTAAGACGAATAGTAAAGAGTGAAGAAGATGCTAAAAAGAGATTTATAGGCGAGTTTTGTATAGATGAAGAAAAGCTTGAAATTCAGATCGACAATCATATTTTAGAACTTACTAAAATAGAGTATGAAATCTTACTTTTAATGCTAAATAGCAAAGGAAAAGTAGTATCAAGAGGCGAGATAGCCACACATATAAAAGCGGATCTAAAAGATAGAAGTATAGATATGCATATAAGCAATCTACGAAATAAAATTTTTGATGATCCAAAATACCCAAAATATATCAAATCCGTTTGGGGAATCGGTTATAAGTTTATAGGTTAAAAATATGTCAATATTTAAAAAACTAGTTATACTTCTTGTCATCAGCTTTGTGTTAATGAGTCTTTTATCATATAAAACAAATGATATAAATGATGAAAAAACCATACTTTTGTACAAAGAACGATATAAAAAAAATGCAAATGACATACTTAGCTTTTTAATGTTAGATGATACAAAAAGCCTCCTAGAAAGACTCAAAATAATGGGATTTTCGATAGTAGATAAACCAAAAGATATAAGCAAATACAAAAATATATATGAACAAAATATTGACTTAGGAGAGATGAAAATATACAAAAAAGGTGGTATTTTGTATTTAGCTTTGGAGTATATGGGTAATGAGATATTTATATGCGACGAAACGCAAATATCGCAAAATAGGGAAAAAAATATATTAAATTTTATGATATATGCCGATATATTTTTACTGTTTGTGATATTTGCAGTATTTATAAAAATACTAATACCTATAAAAAATCTAGCTAAAGGTATAGAAAAATTCGGTATGGGCGACTTTTCATATAGGCTCAAAGAGGGTAAAAACGGAGATGAAATAGCACTAGTCATAAGCAAATTTAATGAAATGGCAAACTCTTTAGAAATGGTAAATAGAGCCAGAATGCAATTTTTAACAGATATAAGTCATGAGCTAAGAACACCTATATCAAAATCTAAAATCGCACTTAGTTTTTTAGAAGACGGAAAATATAAAAATATACTAAAAAACTCTGTAACTGCGATGGATAAACTAACAGATGAGCTACTACATATAGAAAGACTAAACTCGAACAATGTTCAGTTCGAGATAAAAGAGTGGAGCATAGAGAGTATACTCTTAGAAAGCTTATCAAAAATGATAATTTTAGATGAAATTTTAGATGTAGAAATGAAAAGTATATTTAACATAAATGCCGATCTAAACTATATCTCTATTGCTATAAAAAATCTTATAGATAATGCTATAAAATATAACGACTATCAAAAAGACAGTAGAATTTATATAAAATCTACTCCAAATAAACTATGCATAATAAGCAGCGGAGAAAAACTAGATAAGCCGCTTGAATTTTATACTAGCGTATTTACTAGAGATGAAAATGCAAGAAGCGGTTATGGATATGGTTTAAATCTAGTAAAAAGAGTACTTGATAAACATGGTTTTGAGCTTGCTTATGAGCATATCAATGACAAAAATATATTTTGTATAATATTTAGCATATAAAACACGCAATAATCGCAATGAAAATAAGCTAAATTCAAAAAGATAGCCGCCCTATAATACACGAGCAGCTATAAATTTTTATATAAAAATTTAGCTTTTTATATAAAAGTCAATGCTCACACCAAGCGGTTTGTCACCGCTTAAAACTTCTAGTCTATACTCCATGCGAGAGATTACACATAGACTTATAACTATATTTGCAGTGTATGAGCTGCCTTGTTTTGTAAGAGGAGCGCTTATGACTCCCATTTCCATATTTAACCCATAAATGCGAACATTTGGATCTTTTATGTTTTGCGGCAATCCCGAAATCTTTAAAGTAGTAGGAGCCATACCCACAAGAGGGCGCGGATAAAACGAGAATGTAACATTACCCAATTTAGTATCCACATCGCACTCTTCTATGTTTAAATCACACGCTATAGATGCCTCTTTTACCTGCGATTTAGGAACGGAATAATCTTTTCCCATATAATAAAGAAATGCCGCTAGCGTTCCAACTAAAATACCACCAATGAGTAAAAAAAATAAATTTTTCATACTTACTCCTTAGTTTAGATAATCGATTAGCTTTTTAGTTACATCTTTGAATTCTAAAATCTTATGACCGTGGTTGGCACTCATAAATTCTTTAGCATCATCTAAATTCGCAAATGGTATAAGATCATCGCCGCTATTGCTCATTATACCGCTGCCAAATACGTAATATGCGGTTGCGGCGTCTATCAAAGCGTGAGTTTTAAAATCAGTTACAAGCATAGTTTTTAATGGTGAGATATGCTTGCCGGGATTCATATGAAAGTAATGAAACATAGGTTTTACCGAACTAAAAAGTATCTTTTCACCATTAGCATAAACTAAAACAGCTATAAAATCAGGATGGTTAAATACGTCTATAAATTTAATAGGACAAGTAGTATTAACGTCTTTGAAAAATGGATCGGTTTTTAAATTTTCACCGAACAAAAATGTACAAAATAGAGCTAAAAATAGAATTTTTCTCATACTAGATCCTTTTTGGTAAAGAGAATATAGCCTAAAGCTAGGCTTATAATGCCTAAAATTATAGGATAAATTATTGAATATATTATAAAGTTACCTACTCCAAAACTATCTAAAATAAAGTAAGCCGCTGCGCCTATGACAGCTAAGTTTCTATCAAATAAACTTATAGAAGCCACGCGAAATACCTCTATAGGATTTAAAAGAGCTATGGTATAAATTATGTTTTCATTTACTGCATTTTGCATCATAAGCCCGATTAAAGCTAAGTCTATAAATGCTAGTAAAAATAGCCAAAATAAAAATGAAAAGCCAAGAGCAAGCTCGCTACTTTTTATCACGCTTGATATCAAAAATCCAAATGATAAAAACACAAAGCTGAGTGCTAAAAGTAGCAAAGTATAGTAAAAAAATACCACCCATGGTATCTCTACGCCTTTTAAAACAGCTATCACTAAAGAAAATATAAGAGCCAAAACTATAGGCATAAATATAGTAAATGCTCTACCTAAAGCTTTACCGAAGTAATACTCTTTAAGCGAAATAGGAAAGCTCAAAAGATATTCCAAAGCTCCGGCTTCGCGGTCTGTGCTTATGCTTCTAACTGTAGTTATTAGTATAAAAATAGGCAAAATCACAACACAAATTTGAATAAATAAAAGAAGCATTCTAGTAAGTCCGCTAAATCCCGCAACTCTTGAATCCAACACCCCAGTAACAAAAAAAGTTGCTATAAGACCCGCGAAAATAAGCAGATAAAGCAAGAACCATTTGGAACGGAACGACTCTCTCATGTCGATTTTGGCAATTAAAAGTAGGTTCTTCATCTATCTTCCTTTGATAAATCTTTTATAGAGGTTATGCGTCCTAAATCCATCTCTACGACGCATTCTACGATACCTCTTACTTCGCTTAAACGGTGCGATATAAATATTATAGTTTTTTCTTTAAATTTATCACTTAGTAAATTTAAAAAACACTCTCTAGCTTCTGGATCAAGATTTGCAGTAGGTTCATCAAACATCAGTATATCACCATTTCTAGCTAAAGCTATGGCTATTAAGATTTTTTGTTTCATACCTCCTGAGAGTTTATGAAATGGCTTTTTATCCTCTTTATCGAAATCTAAATTTAAAGCTTTTAAATAAGTTTTTATATCATCTAAATTTGATCCGCTTGAGCTTATACTATAGTCGCAAAGCTCACCTACGCTTAGCTTCAAAGGAGGCGGATTTTGCGGTACAAAACTTATATATGACAGAGCTTTTTTACGATTTTTAGCAGGATTTACACCATTTATTAGTACTTCGCCGCTATTTAGCAAAATTTCACCTAAAATAGTCTTCATAAGAGTTGTTTTTCCTGCTCCGTTTTGACCTATAATGAGAACTTTTTTAGCGTCATCTATATCTAAATTTACGCAATCCAAGACACTAACTGCTCCAAATTTTTTAGTAACATTTTTTAAATTTATCAAATTTAGCCCTTTTTATAGTAGTTTTTTAAGCCTATTTTCATATGATAAAGCATCTCCATGACACACATCTATACAGCGTCCGCAAAGTGTACAATCTCCACTAACGACACTAAAGCTTCCGCCGTTTGCATCTGCATTTTTGGCTTTTGTAATCTCAAGCACCTTTGGAACTATACAAACATCCATACATACTCCGCAGTGATCGCATTTATCTTTATTCCAGCTTATTTTTATAGCTCGCATTCTAGATACTAAAGAGTAAAGAGTTCCTATCGGGCAGACGTATCTACACCAAAATCTTCTTGAGAAAAATACTTCAACTAAAAATACCAAAACAGCCCACCATATAGCAGCACTATAACCGTATATAATAAATCTTGAAACTATGCCTACTGGACTAAATATCTCAAATATAAGATATCCGCTAAGAAAACTAAGCAGCCAAAACGCTAGTAAAAACAGATATCGCATATTTGGATCAAAATGTCTAGGTTTGATAATTTTAGCTTTTACTAATTTTGCGTTTAATCTTTCGGCAAATTCTCCAAAAAAGTTGTACGGACATACAAAACTGCAAAACGCTCTACCTGCAAATATAACATAAAATGCTAGTATAGTAAGCGAACCTATCATCAAATTTATCGGAAAACTATCATGTGCTAATACTATCTGAGTAGTGATAAAAGGATCGGCTAAGTGAAATCCCATTATCCGTGATCCGGTGATATCACCTTCTAGTATTTGGATATCGGCTACATATGAAAGTACAAATAAAAGATGGGTAAATATCATTATAAAATAGCGGTAAAAGCGCATGCTTGGGCGCTTTTTACCGTTTTTATCGGTACTTATAAATGTACTTAGAAAACCAGCGTTCGCAACGGTTTGGCGTGATTCGTACTTATTCATAATCTTACTTAAATAAAGAAATTTCTTCTGCTAAAGCGGTTAAATTCTCATCGCTAACATTATCCAAAACGCCCTTCATAAGGGTATTTGGTACAAGGTTGGCTTTATAATCATGCAATCTAGCCAAAATTTCTTCTTTATTTTTTCCTGCTATACTTGGAGCTATAACTCCTTTTCCGTCTTTTGCGTGGCACGGCGCGCAGCTAGTTAAATAGAGTTTGCTTACACCATCATTTGTATTTTCTAAACTCTGTTTTAACTCTAATATCTTATTCAACTCTGCAGCGTCTGTAGCTAAGTCATTATTATTTACCGCTTTTTTCTCAGGCTGATTTTGAGTTTTCTGCGCCGCTACTTTAGCTTCTGGCTGCGCATCGCCGCTCATCAACAAATATCCCATTAAAAAAACAATAACTACACCAAAGCCTAAAGCTATACCCTTGCCTATATTCATTTCTTACTCCTAAATTGCTCATTAAATGTACTTATCTCAATCGCTAAATCCATAATCTCTTTATCGTCCATACGTTTTACAAGTTCTACCATTAAAACATTTACTTTAGTTTTTGTTTTATAAGCTTCTATCATTTTAAATATCTCATCTTGACTCTTTGTAAGAAGAGACGGTCCTATAATGCCGTTTGCATAATCATCATGACAAGCCGAACATTTAGTGATGAAGTTTTTACTTAAAGTTCCTCTTACTAAAGCTTTATTTATGCTTTGAAGAGGAGTTCTAGTCATAGCTAAAGCACCTATTGATTTTGTAGTTTCATTGTTATCATCACCGAGCCCAAATTTGACGCTCTTTTTTCCGTCTATATCATAGGTTATCCAGTTATTTTTCTCATTTACTTGATTTTCACTTTTTTTAACCACTATAGACGCGTTTTGTTCCACTACTTCATTTTTAGTCTCATTTTTATCAAATTTGTTATCTTGCTGGCTACAGCCGACTAATAGTAAAAATGCACTAGCAAATATAAGTGTTTTGTTCATTGTTATTCCTTGTAAATTTCTTCGTAAGTTCTGCCCGGTGCTATATCTATAACTTTAGCAAAGCACACCTCGCTGCATACTCCACACCCAACACAGCTTTTATCTATTTTGGGGGCTGATTTGCCCTCTATATCTATGATGCTTATCGCTCCGCTTACAGGGCATGATGAAACGCATAGATCGCACTTTTTACCAATGCTATTTTGTATAATATTTTTAGCAGCTTCTTCTCTTTCGTTATAAGCTTTTCTATCAAGCAAATGAGCGACATCGCTTTGTTCTACTGTTTTACCGAGATTCGCATAGCAGTTTTTTAAATTTACTACTACGGCTACGCCCATTTTAACGTCTTTTATACTAGTAGTATTGTGATCTAATGCACCGCTTGGACAAGATAATACGCAAGGAAACAAATCACATAGATAACAGCCTCTTTTAGCAGGATCTATGTAAGCTGAAGCTAAATTTATTCCATCATCAATACCCAAAAGCTCTATACTATGATATGGGCAAACCTGCACACACTGTCCGCACTTTATACATAGAGACTCAAAGTGTTTTACGCTTCCGGGAGGTCTTAGGTGATTTCTTGCTTCATATCCTCTTAACAGATATCCAGCTGCAGCACTACAGGCTAAAGTAGCTAAACTAAATATAGTAAAGTTTCGTCTATTCATGATATGCTCTTTTTATTCTTGGATTTTCATCTGTTATGAGAAGCTCCGGACTTGAAAACGGTGCTAAACGAGCTATAAAATTTAAAATACTTATAACAGAACTACCGTAAAAAAATCTTAAATTAGGATGATACTGCCATAGCGAGTCTAAATACGTATAGTTTTGATATGGTAAATCTCCTATACCGTCTTTATTTCTATCAAAACCTTCATAATCGTCAAAATAGTTTTTATTCCACTCGTTTTTGGCTATTTTAGATCCCGGAGTATCATTTATAGCGACTTCCATATTGCCTATAAAGTCATTTTCGAAAAATATACTTTTATGTTGAGTAGCATGAAACTGCACTCCAACCGTGTTGTATAAAATTTTATTATTTTCAAATTTATTTATCGTTCCTGGTTGAAACGGCGACTGATCAAGATATAATCCTCTTGCGTTATAAGATAAAATATTATTTTGTATTACAAAATCGCTCGTATCTTTCATACCAATACCAACTCCAAATGCTCCAGTTGAGTTTAGAACCTGATTATTTCTTACAAGAGATCCAGATGAGAACATAAAAAATATTCCGACTGAATTTAGTTTAAAAATGTTATCTTCAACTAAATTTTTTCCTGCATACATAAAATGAAGAGAATATCTACCCTCTTCTCCTATATTTTTTCTAATTTCGTTGTTGCTTGAGTACCAAATAACCATATCTCTACTTTTTAATATATGGTTGTTCTCTACTATATTGTCATGACTATACCAAAGTCTTATAGCATCGCCTCTAAGTCCTAAATCAACGTTTTTTGAAGTTATAAAATTATCTTTTATCACAGAAGCGTTACACTGCTTAAAGTTTATGCCAAACAAAGAGTCGCTTATGTGATTGCCGATAATGTTTATCTCATTTGCTTGATCACAGCTAATAGCCGAATCTAAAGTCGTATGAGAATCGCCGCTACCTTGGATATTTAAATTTAAAAGAGAGACGTTAGAACTCATAATCTTTATAACATCTCCTTTTTCGTCTCCTTGAATAACTGCTTTATTTTTACCGTCTATCGTTATGGCTTTATTTATTATGATATTTCCGGTGTATTTGGCATCTCCAAGCTCGATTATATCCCCCGGATTTGCGCTATCGATAGCATCTTGTAGAGGATTTGCCAAACTTGCTTGGATAATCAATAAAAATAAGCAGAGTTTTTTCACGAATCAGCCTTAGATTTCAGATATTTTTTCTTTGAAAATATAGCCAATATACAAAATATACTCATAGCCATCATGACCCAAAAACCGATAGTAGGATATGAATGGGTAGTGAATTGAGCTACTTTACCGTCTCCTAAGGCTGTTGGCATAAACGGTTTTATCTTAAATGCGCCCCACTCTTGCATATTGTGCCCATACCAGTAAAGCCAACCTACAAATGCGCTCATAAATAGAACCGGAGCTATGATAGTCGGTATAAGTAAAAGAGAGTTTCCTTTGCCATCGTAATATAAATATAAAAGCATAAATATAGTCGCAACCAACAGATAATACGGAGCTATAGCTCTTTCTGTATTTCCGCCGTGTTCCATAGGATACATTCCGATATAGTGATTTATGGTATTCATCTCATGAACGTCACCGCTATATCCATCTACGTGAAAATACACGGGAATTCCATCCGGAAAAGCCTCTTTTGGATAGTTTGGAGCTTCTAGCGAAACATACCAGATAGGAAGACTTGGAACACCTATTTCTGATCTATTTTCTATCATTTTTCTTAAATCTTTTTTTATATCATCAGGCATAAGATGATTTTTATACTGAAAACTTGAGTAAAAATTATATATAGGATATACATACGAAGGAAGTGCTTTTTCTTCTTTTATCTTAGCCCCCATTCCATGATATGCAATAACTGGAATAGTAAATCCGACAGTCATTAAAATAAGCGCCAGTATAGTATAAATTTGATACCTTTTCATCTCATTTCCTTTAGTTTGTTTTTAAATTTGCTTTTAAATTTAATAATCTATCCTATTAAATTTAAAAGCAAAGACGAGCAAAGCTCGCCTTTGCAAAAATCCGATTTTGGATTACATCAACTAGACTAATTAAGTCCTGCATTCTCATCGATCCATTTTAGGTACTCGATGATATCTTTGATCTCTTGATCGGTCATATGTTGATTTGGCATTCTTAGATTAAAGTAATTAATCATAGCTTTTACGTAGTCTTCTTCGTATTTGCTAGCTGGATTTTTGATGAAATCAAATACCCATTGCTCAGCATTATCATGTCTTAGTAAAACGCCTGTTAGATCCGGGCCTGAACTTACTTGACCGATAACGTGACAACCGTTACATCCGCCTTTTAAGTATGCTTCTTCACCGCGAGCTTGAACTTTACTCATAGGAGTTGCAAGAGCTTTTGTAAGGTTATTTTTAGCCCTTAAACCAACATCGGCTGTTTTTACCATGTATTGCCATACTTGGTATTCCCAAAGGATAGCGCCATTTACATCACCTGCTTTATAAGCAGCATCAGCTTTGGCTTTAACTTCAGGTATTTTTCCGTATTGATCAAGTGCATCTTCAACAAGTTGTTTAACTTTTGGATATTTCTCGAAGTGTTTTTCTTTTAAGAATGTAACAACACTTTGGATAACATCGTCAGTTGCTTTATTTGTTGCTATAACTTTTTTATATTCAGCTTCTAATTGCTCTTTTGTAAGCTCTTTAAGTTTTGCTTTTTTAACTGATTCATACTTCTTGTTTGGATCTTTTACATACATATAACCCATCATCTCAAGGTGAAGAGCTGAACAGAACTCGGTACAATAGTAAGGGAAAACACCTTCCATATCGGCTACAAAGCTAACGCTTGCAGTTTTACCTGGTTCTATAGAAGCATGTACGTTATAAAGATCTATAGCAAATCCGTGAGTCTCATCTTGAGCACGCTCTAAGTTTGTTAGATAGATAGTAACGTTATCGCCTTTATTTAATTCTATATGCTCTGGGTTGATATGGCTTCTTATCATTGTAGCATATACGGTTACGTTTTTACCGTTTCTTTCTATTCTCTCTTGTCCAGCTAGAGTCATACCGACTGATTGCTCACCGGTTCTTGAGTTTGTACCCATTTTGTATGTCATAGCAGGTTTTAGTTTGCTAGCTGCTATAGATACAACATCGTGAGGTTCACCTAGTGGAATCGGCATATCGTATATTAGCTCCATTTTAGGACCTGTTATATCGATAAGTTGGTGATTTTGTGGATGAAGAGGACCAACCGGATTAAATCTGTCTATTGAAAGTTTATCAAGCGCTAAAGCATATTTGCCTATAGGTTTTGCTGATTTACCTTCCATAGTGTCAAGGTGACCTATGTTATAGTGTACATTTACTCTGTCTAGAACTTTTAAATTTTTATAATCCCATTTTACGATTTGACTATCAACATACAATGATGTATAGATGATACCGTCTTTTTCTTCAAATGTATTATGAAGTGGTCCAAGACCAAGTTCTACTTGTCCGTGAAGAGCCTTTTTCATATCAAGAATAGGAATACCAAAAGGATCTTTGCCTGCAAAGTCTTTTTTGTCAATCAAATTTTTGATTTTTCTGAAGTCATAAACACTAGCGTGAGTATCTAGCTTACCGCCGACTACTATATATCTACCATCAGGAGTTACATCTACACCGTGTGGAGATTTTGGCTCAGGAATTAAAAATAGAGCATTGTTTGCAACTGCAACACTAATAGGAATAACTTTATGATCATTTATAATTGTATAATTTTTTGGATCTTGTACAAGTTTTTCTAATGCTTGCCAGTTATAAACGTGCATATAGTCAGTATCATTTCTACTCATACCAGCCTCAAACGGAGGAAGACCTTTTTCGATACCGCCTGTATACATCTCTGAGTTAAAGCTGTTTGTGAAGCCCCAGCCCATAGACTCGCCTTTACCTGCATCGCTTAAGTCTTGCATGTATGGAGGAAGTTCAAGTGAGAATGATTTTTTCTCATCTATTTTACCTTTTGGATAATCAAATTTCCAAAATGTAACAGCACCTCTATAAACCGCCTCATATTCCTCTATCGGGTGATAGTTATTATCAAGCGGAGCTGCATATTGGCTAGCTTCGATAACATACTCGGTATTTGGAGTAACAAAGCTACCGCCGTGCTCACTTTTCATGATAGGATTTACTACGATTTGAGTTGTCTCAAAGTCGTGCAAGCTGATAACAGCCATTCTAGGGTTGGCTTTATCATTTATAAATAGATAATCGCCCACGTATTCGCCGTTTTTCTCAGTGAAATTCGGGTGGTGAGTATCTCCCCAGCTTATCTCTTTGCCTCTGATAGCTCCGCTTTTTAGTATAGCTTTGCTTTCATTGTCATATCCGTATCCTTGCCAAGGCTCTGGAGTAAATACGCCGATATATTTGTAAATCCTCATAGATGGGACACCATAAACTATAACCTGTCCGCTTTGTCCGCCAGATGAAAAAACGATGAACTCATCTTTACGACCACTTGGCTGATAAGTTTTAGCTGCCGCTAGAACATCTTTTTCGCTCAAGTTTCGCTCTTTCATGATAGTTTCAAGCTCACTTGCACCAAAAACAGATGACAAGCTAAGACAGATGCCAGCTGTAAGTACAAACGGAGTTTTCAAAAAACTACTCATAAGGCTCTCCTTTTTAAAAAATTTTGTATCAAATTTGGATACCTAGTTAATTTTGCAGCTATAAACCCTAGAATCCCATAGAAGAACTACTAGACCTAGATTTTTATCTATAAACATATCCCGAATTGTATCGCTGCTGGTTTTCATTTTATTTTTAAACTTAAAGTTTAAATCATAAATATATATATCGCCTTTATCATCACCAAATATCATAGAATCACCACTTACTAATATCTTTGTAAGTGCGCCTTTTGATATCTCGTAAGTCTTGCCTTCAAAATAAGCATTTCCGTTTATCAAACCGACTACTGGTTTGTTATTTATCAGATCAAAAGATGTTATAAGGCTTGGAGTCTTAAAAAGCTTTTTTAATTTTAAATTTAATGTATCTAGCTCGTAAAAGCTCCTATCGTAACAGGCAAAATAAAAAATATCATTCATAAATTTAGAAAACATAACTTTGGAACTATTGTCAATATTAGTTTTTTTATATATTTTATTTATCTTATCATATATAACTACGCTTTCATTGCCGATAACAAACGCCAATTTATCTTTAAATTTAGCGATGGAAGAAACCGGCTTATACAAAGAAGTTTTATTAGGATTTATAATCGCCTCTTCATATCCATTTAAATATATACTATAAGCAAAACCGTTTTTAAACCCTACTATAATCTCATTTTCACTCAAAATAACAGATGTTAAAGAGCGCGGATCGTACTCTTTATCAAGAGTAGTTTTTAAACTCGGCAAACTTTTTAATAGTAGTTTTTTTCCATCGTAATAAACTATTTTATCCTCACTACTAGAAGTAAAGACTATATCATTACTAGTATTTTGAACAATTTTGCACTCGGCAAAAGAAAAAGAAAAAAAGAAACAAATAATAAAAATTATTTTAATCATAATGCAATCTTTATTTAACATAATTTTTATATTATATCATTTTTTGCCTGTTTTGTGGTTGATTTTAGTCATTTAAACTTATAATTTTTAAATTTATTGTAAAAAAATAAGTTAAGTTTATAGTTTAATAAAAAAGTGCCTAAAAGAATACGCACATTAACTAAAAAGCGTATTTAAAAATAAAATTTAATTTCTAACTCTTTTAAATTTAAAGCATAACGCTCTTTTAGAGCAGAAATATATTTCAAATTTTCATCTTTTATGTCTTTAAAATTACCAATTAGTTCATTTATAAATTTAGATATAAAAGTGCTGCTTCCTATAAAGTCATTCTCAAACTCATAATAACTAAGATTTGTAAGCAGACGCTCATTTATCTCACTTAATTGCGGATAATAAAGGCTAAAAGCAATAGGATCGCTCTCATAGTCATCGCTTGCTTTTTGGCACTTTTGCTCTATAAAAGATACGCTTAGCTTAACTGCATTTTGATAATTTTGAGTAACTTTTATAAAAACTCTTTCAAAAAATAGTCCAAGCTTTGCATACTTATCAAAAAGCGACTTCTCAAACTCATTCAAAAACAGCGCATAAACTTCACTGCTAAACTTTCTAATATCTGCAAATAATACATCAGAATGCAAAGAATCACTTTTTCTTAAGCTCTCATATTTTGCTTTATAGACTAAAACCTCATCTTTCAATTCATCAAAAACAGCGGACAAATCGGCAATAATTTTGCTTTGAAATTCACCCAGATCGCGCTTAAATTTTTTAAAAACCTTATTTAGTTTATCATCGTTATAAATGAGTTTAGAAAGAACTTCATCGCCTTGTAACATAACTCTTTCGTATTGTATTTTTTCATAACTATCTTTGTGAAAGATACCGTTTTTAGGTCTAAAATATGACTTTTTTTCACTTTTCAAACAGCCATTTATCTCGCTTGCTATAAGAGCCGCATTTTGTTTAATAGTTTCAAAAAATAGTCCGAATTTATCTAAATACTCTTTTTCAAGGCATCTAAGCTTAGAGTCGCAGCTTATACAAAAATCGTCAAAAATATCTCCCAACTCATCTAAAATAGCTATAAATTTCTCATTTTGCGCCCTGTTTGAATCAAGTATTTTAGAGCATTCAGATATTATAAACTGTTCTTTATTTTCATTTAATCTATCTATAAATTTAAAAACCTGCTCAAAACCGCTATCTTTAGAACCCTCTTTTTGCATCTTCGCAGATACCGGAAGTATATCGCTAAAATAATTTTCATATGTAGTTTTAGAATGGCTAAGTACATTTTGTATCTCGCTTGAGCTAAGTTTATCTTTTTGATTTAGAAGACAAATCGCATTTTGTCTTAGCGAATTTGGTATAAGATTTAGCTCGTCTAACTCACTTTTTCTTGCTGCATTATCTATAAGACTTATCCATATGAGCGCTACTGCTTCTTTTAAAATTTGCTTTGTTTCATACGTATCGGCGTCGCTTCTTGAGTTAAGACCAGGAGTATCTATGAAACTAACTTTTTTTAAAATCTCGTTTGGAGCGTAGATATTAAGACATTTAACATCTTTTAAGCTAACTCTTTGATCCACAAAAGCTCCAAGCTCATCGATACTATGATACTCCTGTCTTCCATCAAAGAAAAGAGCTTTTAGCATAAGATTCGGCGCGTACTTTATATATGTAGGTTTTGCTGTAACAGGAACAACTCCAGTAGGTAGTATATCGCTTCCTAAAAGAGCATTTAAAAAGCTGGATTTTCCACTGCTAAACTGCCCTACTACGGCCACTATAGGCGGTTCATAATTTAATGAGTTTAAAAAATTCAATCTATCAAATAAAAATCCGCTAGGATGAAACTTAGGCTCAGTTAAAAGTTTATAGAATTTTTCAAATTCCCCTTTAAAACCGGGATTAAAACTAGTATCGTATAGTCTTTTATACTCTTTTATAAATTCTTTTAACACGCAATTATCCTATTATGAATTTCTTCTAAATTTAATAACTTTTCTTCTATATCTTTTCTAAGCAACTCTTTAGCGTTACTTTCTTGCATAGTTTCTCCTATAAAACTTTGTAGTTCACTTTTTTTTAACTCTAAAGCCATTTTAATCTGCGTCGTCTGTTTTTCTATGCTATTTATAAACTCATTTGTACAAAGAGATGCTAGCCTATTTAGCTCGTTTTTCAAATTTAACCCGGCTATAAAATCATCAAAAAGTTTAATTAAAGTCGAACTTAGAGTTTCGATATTTTGGCTATTTTTAATGCTATCTTTTACTTGAGTTTTCAGTTTTTCATAAGATATTTTCGGCATATTTGCGTCTAAATACTCTTTGATATTTGGTAAATTTATAATTTCATCTTTGGTATTTAATTTTAGCTTTAAAATCTCGTAAAACGACTCTATATCTTTACTTATTTTATGTTTAAAATCCCTAAAAAAGTCTATAAACATATCTCTAAATCCACTTTCTAATATAACATTCGTTCTATCAAAATTAACTTTTTGCTTTTTGGAGTTTGCATACTTAACATCGCTTACTATTCTATCTTTTAGCCTAGAAGATATACTTTTTAAGGTACTAAACTCGTTTAAGTTACTATAATCAAGATTTTTATTTAAATTATCAAGTTCGCTATTTATCTCGCTTAAATTGAAATTTAATTTTTCTAGCTCATTTTCAAGTAAAGCGAGTTTTTGGCCGAACTCTTTAGCATCGCCGTTTATCACGCTATTACGATATTTTAGATCTTTTGTTATAAAATTAATTATATGAGTTAGCTCTTTTTTATAATTATCTATTATAAGGGTCGCTTTTTTTGAATTTGGGCCAAAGAAGCTCTCATAAAGATAGTTTTTTAATTCGTCTATACCTTCATTTTGCACCGCTGATACCATAAAATACTGTGTATCTCTAGCAAGCTCTTCACTAAATCCATAATCGTTAAGCTCTGTTTTTATGCTATTTTTTGTGTAGTTTAAAACCTCTTTTAAATCATTTTTACTAAGTTTATCAATATGAGTTAGCACTATAATAAGTCCGCCGCTTTTACCGTTTTTAAGAGTATTTATTATAAAACTTATATCTTTTTTTGTAGCGCTTTGAGACGCGTTCATAAGATGCAAAGTAAAATCGCTCTCTTGCATATATGCTTTTGTAAGTTCCTCTCTAAGCACAACGGCATCATCAAGTCCTGGAGTATCTACTATATTTATTCCGTCTTTTAAAATATCTAAATCAATACCTAAAATGACCTCTTTTACATATCTGCTTATCTCGTTTGCTGCGGTAGTATAGTTTTTTAGCTCACCTATATCTACTTTTTTTGAAATAAGTTTTTTTGGCTCCAGTCCCATTTTAATCAGCTCATCTTCGCTCCAAAATACAACCTTTGCAAACTCATCTTTACTGTATGTAATGATGCTTAAATTTGCGGTTTCTGGAATATTCGAAGCGCCAAGCAGCTGTTTTTTCATAAGAGCGTTAAGAGTACTTGACTTTCCTGCATTTATAACTCCGGTAACAGCTAGGTAAAATTTCGAATTATTTGCACTATCGTAAGCCAAATTTATGCGTTTTTCAAGCTCTTTGTAGCCGTATTTTTTCAAATCTAAACAAATTTCGTTTAATGTTTCTAAGTTCTTGTGAAAAGCTGAGCCTTGTTTATCTAAAGATCGCTTTTTAGCTAATCTCAAAGAGTCTAGAAACTGGGTTATGCGTTTAAAATCACTAAAAGATATAATATCGTTTTTAGCCAACTCTTCTAAAGATTTTTTTGTACTATCAAAATCTATCTCAAGGCTAGAAATACCGTTTAAAACCGCAATTTGCATAAGCTGAACGCTATACTCGTTAAGATCTAGCTCAAGTCTTTTAAATATCTCTTTAAAACTAACAAGAGTTAAGTATCTATCATAATTTTTCGGCGAAACACAGAGCAAAATAGCAGCTTCATCGCTAGAAACTACTCTTTTATAATCGTTCTTTATATAGAGTTTAGATATACCCCAAATTTGACTTAAAAAATCATTCACAAAACGACCTTTTGATTTAATTTATACTAATTTTATCATATTTAAATTTAAAAAATGTAGAAAATATGTTTTTAAGGTATAAATTTAAAAAATAGATTAAACATCTTAGATGAACAAGCTCTTCTAAGATGTTTTTTGTAAGTAAATAGCTATTTGCTAAAAGCTTCTTTCGTACTGATAGGAAGCGCTCTATAGCCTATGGTTAAGCCCATATTCGTAAATTTCATCTCTACACCGACTTTTTGCGTACCGTAATCTATCTCATTTATGATAGGCTCTGTTTTTCCTATTTTTTGTAGCATTTTTCCAAGTCCTGCAGTAGCAGAATACACAAACATAGAATCTTTATCTTTTTGATACTCTACAACTGAAGTTATCGGGCTGTACCAGTCAAATCACGGTCTTTACCGTATTCCCATACTTGTTTGACGGTCATTTTTTTCTCATCTATAGCGTACTCGACTGCGCGGCTATACTTCATAGTAGGAATGGCTGGTTGTTCGTTATGTCTTGCATCGCCGTTATCAAACACACTTAGAGCATACTTGCTTTTATCACTTTTTTCGTTTATTTTATAAGCGGTATGTTGAGTCCAAGTAAAGTCAAAATCGCTGTTTTCGCAAACTCCGTTGTCGTCACAATCTAACTTTTTACCGCTCTTATCTACAGGAGTTAAAAGCTTAGTAGCAAGCTCTTTGTTCCAGCCTGCTTTTGGAGCTAGTATCCATTTTACTTTTTTATCGCGAGTGATTTTTACAACCGCACTTTGGTGACGTACTGAAACTACTATGCTATCATCGTTTGGATCGTAATTTACACTATTTACGTGAGCCCAGTTTCTACCTGCGCCGACTCCTGCTATATCGCCAAAAGCCGCATTTGGATCTTCAAGAGCTTCTTTATCGGTTGTAGTTCCTGCTTTGCTCGCATCTACGTTTAAGCAAACCGCGCCTTGATCAAGAGCTAAGATATTGACGTCTCTATAAGGATCAAGTATTTTATAAAGTTTCCACTCATCTATTACGTTGCCACTCTCATCTACTTCTATGATCACGTCTCTTACTGTTCTTACGTTTTTACCGTCGCTTCTTTTTTGATCGCTACTTGCAACGCGCATAAGTATATGACCGTTTGGCATCTCTTCTATATGGTGAGAAAAATCTATATAACCAGCAGGAAGTTTTCTATCATAAATTTGTCTTCCTAAAAGATCATACTTCATATATCTTTGACCCATTCCCCAAAGAAGCGAGCCGTCTTTGGTTTGGCTAAAGCCCATCATATTACCTTTTTTATAGATATTATCAGGATCTCTTATCTCGTCTGCTTTCATATACCATCTCACATCACCATTTGCATCCACTATCCAGTTGTACGGCTCATTATCCCATTCCATAGCGCCGCCTACCGGATGATTCCAAACTGCTTGTCCGCTATCAGGAGTGCTGGCTCTGACGATATGATTTATAAAATAAAGCCTATCTTTAAATTTAGGATCCATCTTTACTACTTCTGCTTTAGGAAGTACGCTTGTTTGATTTGTTCCTGTTACGTTCATAAAAACAGGAGGCGCGTATATGCTATAAGTCTCGCTCATAGCCTCACCGTTTCTTTTATATGAAACCTCTACTTTATTTACATAATCTGCGTAAAGTCCAAATACCGGAATTCCACCGTGAGTTAGAAGCTGTGAATTTGAAACGTCGTAGCTTATATCTATACCTTTTTCGCCTTTTGCTTTTACCGTAACTTTAGCGTCGCTCAAGTCATATCCGCCATTTAAAATTACCGCAGTAAGAGGAGCCATTTTATACGGATTCATTTTTACCGCGCCTATCTTTCCTACTGATTTATAAGTGACCGGACCGCTAGCTCCGCCAACGCCTAAAGCATTCGTAGCGCCAACGCCTAAAAGTAGTCCGGCTACTAAAATCGAACTTAATATTTTTGTTTTCATCTCTTCTCCTTTAAAGATTTTAAAGTATTTTATCTACGTGTTGTCACATATCTCTTACATCAAAATTAAAATAAATTAAATTTAAAAACTAGCGTTAAAACTCATAAAAACAGTTCTACCTGGTGCTTTTATAGCAAAACTCGGAGTTATGACGTCTAAATGATTTGGATTTATAAACTCACTGTAGTCTTCATCGAAAATATTTGCTATGCCAAATCTCACGCCGAATCTGTTTTTTATGTTGATTCCGCTATACAGATCAACGGTCGCAAAAGCTTTTGCGCTATCTTTTAGATCGCTTCCAAGTCCTATGCTTTTATCCCAATCGCCTCTGCTTTGAGCTCCGACCCATCTTAAAGCCGAACCTACGCTCCACTGCCCAAAATGCGTATTTTGCTTATAATCCAAATTTGTATTAAACTCTATAGGGCGAATTTGATAAAGCGGTCTATCGTCTGATCTATTTTGACCATAGTGATAAGTCAGGCTTGATTTTATACTAAGATTATCGATGACGTCAAACTTTACCCAACCTTTTGCATTTAGATAATCAGCATTAACATTTCTTCTAATGATCGTTCCATCAAGAGTTGCATCACTTGAGCGTAGCCTATCGTAGATCACGAGATCTTCTATGCTATCATAAGTAAAGCTAAAGCCTGCGTTATCATTATAACTGCTACTGATCTGAGCTAGGTTGTGCCTTGATGATTTTAAATTTGGCGCTCCTATATTGTATAAATAAGGAGATGAGTTTGGAATATAGTTATAAACATTTAGCGAATTATACAAGTACGGAGCAACGTATAAGCTTGCAAGTTGCAAATAAGACTTATATCCGTTATTTTTGTAATCATACCTTAACTTTGCGCTAAGTCCACTATAGTCGTTATCTCTCATTCTTTCACCGTAAATTCTCTCATACTCGTCATTTAGACTTTTACCGTTTGATACTTTGGAGTTTAGCTTACTCGCGTCACTGTAAAACCAGTCGTAATTTAATCCCAAACTAAGTGCGTGAGACTCGCTAAGCTCATAGATAAACGTGTTATAAACTCTATAATTATCTATATCAAGCCCCGGAAATCCCCAGCCCGTTATAGTTCCGTTTGCAAGGCGTCTGTATCCATCTTCGGTTTTAGATTTGTAGCTCACGCCTACAAAGTTTTGCATATCGTTAAGTTTATAAGCGTACTCGCCTAAAAACGAGTAAGTGGCTGTTTTGCTATCGAATTTGACCATATTTGGTAAACGTTTGTATTCGTTACTTCTATAACGCTTGATCTCGCCGTAACTAAAACCTAAATTTAGAGTATTTGAGTTGTCTTGTTCGCCTATTTTTACTTTTAGATTATTTAAATATCTCGTGTTTCTAATCGTTTCTAAAGCGTTTGACGGAAGCAAATCGTCTATGATCTCATCTCTTATAAAAGTGTAGTTTAAACTAAAATTATCTTTTGGTCTAAGTTTTATACCGAAATCTTGAGCATTTCTTTCATATCCTACGCCTTGATATTTGCCGTTTCCGCCTTTATAATCTCCAAGATTATGATAATACGTCCCGATATGTGCGTCCGCGTTGTCTGTTTTTATATCGTAAGTAGCTGCCCCCGAGTAGCTTTTACCTATAAAACCGCCGCTTATATGCAGAGTATCTCTGTTTTTATCGATCACATCATTAGCGTAATAATAGCTTTAGCGCTGAGTAAAATCGAAGTTATTTTCTATCGCCGGATTTAAAATAGACCGGTTTGTAAGCGGCTTTGGAAGTCCAAACGGCTTTATCCTCCAAGCGACGTCCGGATCTGCTAAATTTTTCGCACAAGCTAAGCTAAATCCACAAACAACCGCTATGGCAATGATTTTTTTCATTATTTCTCCTTTTGAATAAATTTATCATATTATAAAGAGAAAGTCTTTCTAAAACATCACTTAGAACTTAAAAAATTATAAAGTAGTATATTTTAAATTTAAAAGGAGAAAAGCCCGAATTTACGGGCTTATAAAATGTAGTAAATGAATTTAGACAGATAAATTTATTATGCTCTTTTTAATTTTAAAATCCAGCAAATAAACATAGCAAAAAGAAGTATGAAAGCAACAGCGTAAGCTATAAAGCAAGCTTGTGCCATGTTCATAAACTTAAGCGAAGGGATAAGATACCAACCCTCGCTATAAAAATCCACAAACCATTGTTGAAGCCATGAAAGGCTCACGTCATCAGGAACTATAGGATTATCATATCCGCAATCCCCGGTCGGTTTAAACCAATCAGGCGCCCACATATCAAGCGGAAGTCCAAAAGGAAAACTAGGCTCGGCTGAGCAGCCTTGTACGCCAAAAGGATCTTCGCTATGAACTGCGTGATGTATAGAGTTTAGCTTTATACAATACATCATTCCTATAATGGCTCCATAAAATCCCAAAACATATCCGATAATTTTTAGGATAATATTTTTAGGATTTATAGCGGCAATCACGCCGCCAAGAGCCATAACAAGCATAGAAAACCTTATATAAACGCACTGTTCGCAAGGCGCCATATAGACATAGTTTTGAAACAAACTATGAGCGACTATAACTAGTCCGCTCATAGCCACGACCATAATTATCCAAATAGCCCTTTCATCTTGCAAAGAGGCTACTTTGCCTATCGGATCACTTTTTAAGTCCTTGAAAAACTCCATTTTAACGACCTTATTTTAATGTATGTAGGTATTTTATAAGTTCAGCCATAGCGTCTATACCTTTGATAGCTTTTGTATAGATAAGATATTTTCCATCTACGACAAACGCAGGAACGCCTTGGATCTTTGCTACACCATACGCATATCCGCTATTTGCGTCCATTCCCCATCTCTCTTTTTTGTAGTGGTAGGCTTTATAGTATGCGAATTTAGCTTTTTTAAATAGTGATTTATCGTCTAATAAATTTGTTCCTGAAGCGTTATCCTTAGCTATCAAAACCGCAAAAAGCTCACTGGCTTGCTTGCCGAATTTACCTTTTGTGGCAAGATGCATAGGCTCGAATTTCATCTCGGGTAGTTTTTGCATAACCGCTTTTGTGACCGCTTTGTCATATTTATAGCAAAACGGACAATCATAACTATAAACTTTCGTAACTAAACCATCGGAGTTTGGAATAGGTGTTTCTAACTTTACAAAATCCACTCCCTCGCTAAACGCAGCTGCATTTATAGCACCGAAAACCGCGGCGGCGGTTATACATTTTTTAATTAATAAATTAACTCTCATTTTGAATCCTTTGTTTTAAATTTAATGAAATTATACATTTGACCTCTAACCAAACTCTTACATTAAATTTAATTTTCACTAAATTTTCTAAGAATATACCCTTTTGCCGATATATTCTCGATATTTATACCATCAAGATGCTTTTTGAGTCTTAAAACCGCCGTATGGATAGAGCCTTTTTTTAACATCAAGACTATCATAAACATACTCTTCTATCATATCATAAGTTACGACCATATTTATATTATAACAAAATAGCCAAAGAAGTTTATTTTCTATATTCGTCAAAAATAGCTGTTTTTCGCCATCAAATATCGTTTCGTTAGATAAATTAACCCTTATGTTTGATGATATTTTAAATATCTTATCCTCTTTTTTAGATATTGCCAAAAGTAGAGCATTTTGCACATCTTCTATGACAAGCGGTTTTCTGATAAACTGCATAGCGCCATCTTTTATAGAGCGAAAAAAATTCTCGTCAGTATCATATGAAGTAATTACTATAAAACTCTGTTGAGGCTTTATCTTTTTTATCTCTTCTATCATCTCAAGTCCATTTAGCAGCGGCATATGAATATCTGTGATAATGATATCGATCTTATGATTTTTAAATATTTCTATACCCTCATATCCGTTACTTGCTTCATAATAGCAACGACAATACGGCTTTAATCCCAGCTTTAAAGCGGTTCTTGCCATATCGCAATCTTCAACAACTAAGATATCAACGCCTTTTAACTTTCATAGTATCATTTTTGCATCCTTAGCTCAAATATAGTAGGATTTCTAGCACTAACTAGCTTTAAGTCTCCTTTTAATCTCTCATTTGCTATCTTTTTAGCAAAATACAAACCTATTCCACTTCCTCCGTCTTTTTGACTAATTTTCAAATTTGAAAATAGTTTTTTGATAATGCCGCTTGATATCCCGCCTGCTTGATCGATAACTCTTATATAGACATTTTTATCATCGCTGCTTATCTCTATTTCGATATGGCGTTTTTTAAATTCGTGCGGATAAAAAGCGATAAGAGCGTCTTTTGCATTTTGCAGCAGCACTAAAAGAACTTGCTGGAACATATTTTGTGAATTTGTTATAGTTATATCATCGCACTCATTTATACTTACGCTTACGTTATGTTTAGTAAAATTTATATGAAGTATTTCCAACAAGTTATTTATGGACTTTTTGATACTAAACTCATTTTGAGACGGATCAAATTTGTAAAAGTTTTTGAAATTCTCTATGGTTTTGTTTAAATACTCCATAGAATCCAAACAGAGTTTTAAACTATTTTTCTCATCTTCTTCGCTAATATTTTTATCTTCTTTTAGTTGTAAAACAGAGCTTATCATTAGTTTAGTCGAGTTTAAAGGCTGCTTTAACTGATGGCTTATAACTCCTATTAACTCGCCTGTTTCTATCATTTTTAGCTGGTGAGTAAGTATAAATTCATACTCTTGTTTTCTCTTTTTAACCTTTTTATACATATAATTATGCAAAGAATTTGCCACTATAATCAGCATTATAAAAAAGCCGAATATCATAATAGACGTCTTTGCAACCACATTTAAACTTTTTGAAATAATGCTGTTTTCATCGATTCCTACGCCTACTGCCCAATCTTGCATAGATGTTTTTAAAACACTTACTTTCATACCGCCGCTTACAAACTCTTTAGAACTAAAGTTGCTATCTATATTTTTCAAACTACTCGCAAATGGATTTGGCTGGTAGTATGAAGTGATTATATCGTGATTTTTATCCATTAAAAAAAGATGTGAAACGATATCTTTATCCGCTCCTTTTATCTGCTGCAAAATATTTTTGGTTCGTATAATGCCGCATAAAACTCCTTTAAATTTACCGTGGGCTATGAGAGGAGAGCAGATATTTATCGTTTTTTCATTTAACGTTTTATGATTCGGCATAACTCTAATAGTAGTTATGTTGTGATCTTTAGTATCTTTATACCATGCAAACTTAGCTATTCTATCAAGGTCTTTTTGATCTATCACAAGATATTTCCCGGCGTGTATAAGAAGTCTGTCGTTTTGCAAATAGAGTTGAAAAGTATCGAACATAGGATTTGTTTTACTTAAAATATCTATAGCATTGTACAATCTATCGGTGGTAATATTGTCTTCTAAAATCAAGCTTGAGAGTATGGCTGAATAGGAATTCACGCTAGAAACTCTTGAGTCCATCCACTCAGTAACATAACTAGCTAGCTCGGTTGTAATAGTGATCCTATAATCTTTAGCTAAAGATACGAACTCATCTTTAACTTTGTTTAAGCTAAATATAGTAATACCCAAAAATATCACTGTAAAAGCAGATATAACGATGTAAATTTTAAACTCTTCAATACGAGTATAAATAGCATCTATAATCTTCAAATTTAGCTCCTTTTTTTAAATTTTATTAAAAACTCATCACTAAATTCTAACATAAAAATTATAGATTGCTTAAAATATTTAAAAAGATACAAGTCGACGCTCACATCTTTTTAAATTTAAGATCATCTCTCTTCTAAAATACCGTCATTTGCATGAGCATAGAGATATCTTAGAATTTGCATTTCTTGATTATCTGTTGGCTGAGCTCTATCTTTCATACTGATATAAAGCCCTTCCCAACTAAGCATATCAAACTCTTTTGGAGCGTGCGTTCCATGACACTTTGTACATTTATCGTAAAATACATCGCCGCTATCTTCCCATGCGATCTGCCAATCACTAGTCAAATTTGAGTTTAAAATTTCAAGTTCGATGCTAGCTTTTTCACCGTCTTTTTTTAAATTTACACTTTCTAAAAGTGGAAGTTTAAAGTTTTTAGTTGCGTAAAGAGTATTTGGATTTGCGTTATCAAAATACCCTTCGAATTTAACTATTTTAGATTTATCACCGTCTTTTATAACGATTCCCGGAGTTCCGAAATACACCTTTGCATCTTTTAGCTGAAGTATATTTTCATCACTTTTTACATATATGCTACTAGCAAAAACAACGGCTGATAGACTTAAGATTAAAACTATTTTTTCATGTTACGCCTCTATGATTTTTGGTGGATTATAAGCCGTGTTTGGCGGAATGACTCCTGTAGCTTTTTTGATACCGACTAAATTCGTATTTACGCTAGTTGCTTGAGCCATACTTGAAGTCGGACGATTACTAGTTAGTACATTTACGTGACCGCTTACGCATCTTGGCTTATCTTCAGAACTATTTTCAGGACTATACCACGCACCTTCGTTTAGCGCCATAACGCCCTCAGATATATTTTTACTTACATAAGCTCCGGCTAAAACTCTGCCTCTGTCGTTATAAATTTCAACTACGTCGCCGTGAGCTATGCCATATTTTTTAGCGTCATTTGGATTTATCATAACTGGTTCTCTATCATTTATCTTATAAAAGCTCCTAAGATAAGTGTTATCGCCTTGAGAATGCACTCTATAGCTTGGGTGCGGACTTAGCAAGTGAAGAGGATATTTGCGATTTTTATCGCCTAGCCACTCATCAGGCTCTATCCACGCGGGATGTCCTTTGAAATCTTTGTATCCTAGATCTGCGAATTTCGGTACTACGATTTGAATTTTACCGCTTATAGTTGCTAATTTATTTGTTACTGGATCATTTCTAAATTTAGAGTGACGAACGAATTTATAAGACTCTTCGTTTCTAGGAAGTTCGATATACCCTTGCTCCCAAAAATTCTCAAAACTCATGAGTTCTGCAGTTGGAGATATATCATACTCGTATTTTATCTTATCCATCTCGTTTGGTTTTTCATCGGTAAATTTGTTATAAACTTTATCTCCAAATTTTTGTGCAAGAAGTGAAAATATCTCTAAATCACTCTTCGACTCATAAAGAGGTTCGATAGCTTTTTTCATAGCACAAACGCCGTTTTTACCATGAACTCCACCCATAGCTATATCATTTCTCTCTAAAGTCGTACAAGCCGGGAAAACGATATCTGCCATCTTAGCAGTCGGCGTCCACCATGGCTCTTGTACGATAAACGTATCTAAAGTGCGAAGAGCTTTTATAATATTATTTGTATCTGGATGATGACCTACTATGCTACATCCTGCCACATAAGCAACTTTTACTGTTGGATATACTCTTTCTTTGCCTTTATACGTATATTTTTTACCCGGATTCAAGATGGCGTCTGCTATTCTTGAAGCAGGAATTCTATCTTCTACTCTATTTCTTCCTTGAGATATTCCTGCTGGAGTTCCTACTATGGCTCTAGCTTGTCCTCCGCCGCCGCCAAGCCCTATTTGACCTATCATACTAGCTAAAACTATCAAACACCAATCCGCCATCTCTCCATGTTGCGCTCTTTGAAGCGCCCAGTTTCCTGCTAAAAACGTTCTATCTTTAACAAATAAATTTGCAAGCTCCATGATGGTTTTTTCATCTATTGTAGTGATTTTACTAGCCCATTTCGGCGTTTTTGCAACTCCGTCCGTTTTTCCTAAAATATAAGGTAAAAACTTATCAAATCCATCAGTGTATTTTGCTATAAATTCTTTATCATATTTACCACTAGTATAAAGATAGTTCATCATGCCTAGCATCAACGCGATATCCGTGTTCGGTCTGATTTTTATCCACCTTGCATTTAGCATTTGAGCAGTTTCGGTGTAGATTGGATCTATCGATATGAAATTTATACTGCTTTTTGCGTATTTTGAATAGTAAAGATCGTTTTCACGGCTTGGAACTTTCGTGTCTATTTTGTTACATTTAAAAAGATCGGCTCCCCATAAAACATAGGTTTTCGTATGTTCTAATATCTGTTCGTGAGTGGTTTGAAGCGAGTATTTTTCAACGTCTCCTATTATATCGACGTTTACCGCTCCTGCGGCGCCGTTACTATACTCTCCGGCCGTGCCTATGGCTCCGCGTTTTGCTACATTAAAAAATCTACCGCAAAGTGAAGGACAAGAGTGAATTCCTCCTGGATGACTCCAGCCGATATATGTTGAGTTATAAATATTTTCTTTTGGAGTTTCTTGAATTTTGTTATAAGCAAGTTCTAACGCTTTATCCCAACTAACGCGCACGAATTCTTCTTTGCCTCTTAGCTTTTCGTGACCGAGTTTACCTTCTAAATACGATTTTCTAACGCAAGGGTATTTAATCCTCGTCGGTGAATAAACGCGATCTAGTCACATTTTTGTCATCGCAGTAGGACGTTTATCCATAGGATGAGGAAGTATATCTATGATTTTTCCGTCTTGAGTTAGAGCATAAAATGGTCCAAAGTTACTTGCGTGAGCAACTTTTTGAACCGGACTTAAAAGCTCGTCAGCTTTCATGGAGGCTACTGCTGCACTACTTAATGCTAAGCCTTTTAAAAAATTTCGCCTAGAGTTTAGCATCTTTTCTCCTTTAATTACAAAATATTTGTTAATTATATATTGAATTAAAATTTATGTATGTGACATAAATCACAGAATTAATTTTAAATTTTAAATATAAATTTATATATTTTAGTGTTAATTTAATATATTAATCTAATTGTTAATATTATTTGTATATTATTGTACAAACAAACCATTATCTAATATAAAGGTTAAAATATGAAAACTTTCCGATTTTATTCATCACTTAGCCCTGAGCATCAAAAGCTTTTAGATGATAATTCTACATTTATTAAACTGGATGTAGGAACCGAGCTTTACAGACAAGGCGATACATGCCCAAATTTGATGTTTCTTACAAAAGGTAAAGTTAGAGTGGTGCGTCAGCATGAGAGCGGACAGAGCATACTGCTCTACTATTTTTCACAAGGTGAACAGTGTAACGTAAATTTTACTAGCACGTTTAACGCTATGCCGGCTATAGGAACAGCTATCGCAGAGAGTGATTTAGAAGGATATACCATACCTACAAGTATAATTGCCCAGATGTTTATAGAAGATAAAGCGTTTCAAACATATGTTTTTGAACAATATGCAAAAAGAATGGAGCATATGGCAGCTCTTATAGAAGATATTAGATTTTTAGGTTTAGATTCAAGAATTTTGCACTTTTTACAGTCTAAAAAAAGCAAAATAATAAATTTATCGCACGAAGAGTTAGCAGATATCATCGGTACTTCAAGAGAAGTTATCAGCAGAATACTAAAAAGTTTTGAGAAAAATGGAATAGTAAAATTATCAAGAAAAAAAATAGAACTTGTTTAGACTAAATTTAAATTCTACCGGTGAGCGAAATACACGCAATCACCGGTAAAAGTTTAAATAATCAATTAAAACTAAACTCATCTGGATGATCTAGAGCGTAACGGAATTTTTCCATATCTATCTTTTTATCCCAAATAGCAACTATTAGACAAGCAACGGAATTTCCACAAAGATTTCCTACGGCTCTCATCTCGCTCATAAATTTATCCACTCCGAGCAACACTGCGACGGTTACGACAGGAATCACGTCGTGCAATGCCCCTAATGTTCCTGCAAGTACGATAAACCCTGAACCTGTTACGCCGACTGCACCCTTAGAAGTAATCATAAGAATGATAAGTATACTAAGAAGATGAGTAAAACTAAGATCTATGTTGAAAGCTTGAGCTAGGAATATGATACTCATCGAAAGATAGATATTCGTACAATCCAAGTTAAACGAATATCCAGTCGGTATGATAAGCCCAACGCAACCTCTTGATATACCAGCGGCTTCTAGCTTTTTCATTAGCGGCCCAAGAGCAGTTTCACTAGAGCTTGTAGCAAATACTACTAAAACTTCTTTTGCTATAAAACGCATAAATTTAAATATATTTACCTTAGCAACGTAACATATGATACCAAGCACGACAAATATAAATATAATACACGCTACAGCCATAACAGCAAGCAACTGAATCATACCTATAAGCGATGATAGACCGAACTTACCTATCAAATATGCCATAGCAGAATACGCAGCAATAGGGCTAAACCACATAAACCATGCTAGGATTTTTAATACGTAATGTTGAGCAAATTCAAGCGGCTTCGTACAAGTTTTTTTGTAGTTATTAGGCATAAAAGATAGAACTATCGCAGTTACGATCGCCATAAAAAGAACTTGCAAAGTATTTGCTTTTATAAAAGGCGTTATAGGATCTGTAGGAATAGCGCTTTTTAAAATAGCAAGCGCAGATCCGACCTCTTTTGGATCTTTCACGTATTTTGCGACACTTGATGGATCAAGAGCATTGACATCAAGATTCATTCCGACTCCAGGCTGAAGTAAATATGCCGCGCTGATACCAACAGCAAGCGCTAAAGTACTAACTACTTCAAAATATACAAAACCTTTAAATCCGATGCTGCCTACTTCTTTTAAACTCTCAAGGCCTATGATACCAGACACGATAGTCAAAAATATAATAGGACCGATCATCCATTTTAGAATTTTAATAAACCAGTCGATTCCCGGTTTTGAAGCTATACCAAGTTCTGGCCATGCAAAACCTACGATGACACCCAATACGATACCAAGTACGACCCAAAATGCAAGATTCGTTATAGTTCTTACAAAAACTGGTCTTTGACTTTTTACAACAGTACTCAAAACATCTCCTTAATAATTTTAACGATGTAAGAATACCACAAAGTAAAAGTAATAAGTATAAAATAACTACAAAAACAGAAATATAAATTATTGATATGTTTAATATTGTAACATAGTCACGAAAAAATAACTCTTTATTAATGTTTTATTTAATTATTAGCCTCTGTAAGAAGCTAATAATTATTTTTAAAATTTAACTATTTTTATAAGCTTTCTTTTATTTCAACTGTTTGAATTTTGTCGCCTTGCCTAATAGAATCCAAAATTTTTTTGCTTGCATCATCAACCAATACTCCAAAAACAGTATGAGCTCCATCAAGATGCGGTTGTGGGCTGTGACACACGAAAAACTGGCTTCCGCCTGTGTCGCGTCCAGCATGCGCCATAGATAGACTTCCTCTTAGATGCCTATGTTTTTGATTTACGCATTCGCATTTTATCCTCCAGCCAGGACCGCCTGTGCCGGTACCTAAAGGGCAACCGCCTTGGATAACGAAATTCGGTATAACTCTATGGAAATTTAATCCGTCATAAAATCCGCTTTTTGCCAAAGTAGCAAAATTTGTTACGGCTTGAGGTGCGTCGTCTCCAAAAAGTTCTGCAACCATATCGCCTTTATCTGTTTTTATCACAGCGTATTTTAGCTTTGCTAACTCATCTTTGTCTATTTCATAAACTTTTAAATCTTCTCTCATATCTTCACCTCTCTTTAAATTTAATTTACTCTATATTAGTATAAACAGCTTGAACATCGTCGTCATCTTCAAGCTTATCAAGCAATCTCTCAAGCTCACCAATCGCAGATTCATCTAAATTTACAGTCGAGTTTGGTATGAACTGCAAACTACCTTTTTTAACTTCAAGTCCCATTTTTTCTATGCCTTCACTAAGCGTACCAAAACTAGTATAATCTCCGTATATGGTTAGAGTTCCATCATTTTCTTCTATATCGGTAAGTCCGGCGTCGATGAGCTCAAGCTCAAGCTCTTCTATATCGCCGCTTGGTTTAACTACTTCAAAAATAGCTTTCCTAGAAAACATAAAATTCAAACTTCCGCTAGGCAGCATCTCTCCGCCGTTTTTACTAAATATCGACTTTACGTTTGCTACGGTGCGAGTTGGATTATCGGTTGCCGTTTCTACTATAATCTGAACTCCATGAGCTGCTTTTCCGTCATAAAATATAGTTTTTATATCGCTGCTATCTTTTCCGTTTGCTCTTTTTATAGCCGCGTCTATGTTGTCTTTTGGCATATTTTGAGCTTTTGCCGTTGCTATCGCGGTGCGAAGTTTAGGGTTCATATCAGGGTCGATTCCACCTTCTTTTGCCGCTACTGTAATTGCTTTTGATAGCTTTGGAAAAAGCTTACTCATTTTATCCCAACGAGCTTCTTTTGAAGCGCGTCTATATTCAAATGCTCGTCCCATTATAATCCTTAGAAATCTATTTTTTAAGCTTAAAATTATATCCAATAAAATTTAAAATATTTTGAACAAAACAGTTAGCACAGTCGCGCTTCCAAAAAGCACTATAAACAGATCCGCAAATTTGCTTCTATATTTTTTAAGAGCAGGCACGTTATATATACCGATCATAGGCAGTAAAAACAGAACCGCCGCGATCACCGGACCTGCTAAAGTATCTATAATACCCAAAATGCTAGGATTTAAATACGATAAAACAAACATAACTATATAAAAAGATATGGCAGTTATCTTGGCGATCTTTTTCTTATTGGGTTCTTTTTTACCGAATTTAACGCAAGTTTTATGTACAAGCCCGTTTAATCCCTCTCTAGCGCCGAAATAATGTCCGAAAAAACTCGTAGCGATAGCTAAAATAGCGATAATAGGACCAAAATAGCTAATTACTGGTTCGTTTAGTTTATTTGCAAAATAACTTACTATAGGTATATTTTGCTGGGCAGCTAATAAGAAATCATTTCTATCTAGGCTCATCACGCAAGAAATCACGAAAAACATTACGAAAAATAACAAAAGTCCGGCGTTGTAAAATAAAATTTGATTGCATTTATAATCTTTATGACTATCTCCGTAATGCCTTTGCATACTAAGAGCAAACGTTGAAATAGCCGGCGTATGCTCAAAAGCAAAAGCTAAAACAGGAAGCGCAAACCATATAGTTATGCCAAAATCCGTTATGCTAGGAACATACGAAAAAACTTCAAATTTCCAGTGTGGTATAAGATACAAAGAAAACATAAGAAGCAAAGCACAAAGTGGATAAACCAGCCATTCGCAAACTTTTATAACCAAATCTTCATTAAAAATCATAACAAACATCATCAAAGTTATGACTACAAAACAGACTAAAAAACGGTTAATCTCACCAAATCCAAGCTGATAAGTCATAAAGCTCATAACCGTATTTGTTATACCCACTCCATACATTATACAAGCCGGAAAAAACGCAAAAAAATATAAAAAAGTGATGATATAACCCCACTTAAAACCAAAATACTCCTCGCAAACATCTGTTATATCACTCTGTTTTTTAGCAGAAGCATTACAAAATCTAGCCAAAGCCCTATGGCTTAAAAAAGTCATGGGAAAAGCCAAAATAGCCATGATAAAAACAGGCCATATGCCGCCTACTCCGGCTTTTATAGGCAAAAATAAAATTCCAGCTCCGACCGCAGTACCAAAAAGCGACATCGTCCATCTAAGATCATATTTATTAAATTTATCAAACTTATACAAAATTTACCTTTTTAATTAAAAATTGCGCTATTGTATCAAAACAAAACTTTTAAAAATCAAAAATATCTATATGCTAAATTTAGTATCTGTTATATCGTCGTAGAACTCTTATAAAATTATCTTTATATATTTAATATTTTAACCAAACATAAAGCAAGTTTGTATAATTTTAATAAAAATAGCCCAAAAATCGCCTATTTGATGCGATATTAAACTATATTAAATTTAGTAATGTTTTATATTAATCATTAATTTAATCAAAAAAAATATAATACCGAATCAAGGATGAAGAATGATACGAAATGCTACGAAAAATGATGCGAAAAGAGTTATAGAACTACTAAATTTAGCAATGGACAATATAGCATTTACTCTTAGCGGAGCTACAGATATTAAAATTTCAAATACTATTTTAGAAGAGTTTTTTAGATCAACAAATAATCGTTTAAGTTATGAAAATATTTTAGTTTTTGAGTTTAAAAATGAAGTTATAGGAGCTATTTGTATATATGAGTCAAAAATGGCAAAAGAACTTGATATCGCATTTATAAATAGATTAAAAAGTCTGGGAATTGAGCCAAATATTAAGGTTGAATGCGATACCCAAAACAATGAGCTGTATATAGATAGTATAGCAGTAGATGAAAATCATAGAGGAAAAGGAGTGGCGAAACAACTTATAGAAGCTAGTTTTTTACGAGCAAAAGAACTTGGCATAAATCTGTCTCTTTTAGTAGATGAAGCCAAATCAGATGTCAAAAGCTATTATAAAAGAGTTGGATTTAAACCTTGCGGAAATAAAGAAATTCTAAACCACAAATATATCTATATGATTAAGGAGATAAAATGAAATTTGTAGTGGATAATATAAATTGCGAAAAGTGTGCACAAACAATAAAAAATTCATTAGAAGACGATTTTGGCAAAATAGAAATAGATCTTAGCGTAAATCCGCGAATACTAAGTTGTGATTTGCAAAATAGCGATAAGCAAAAATTTAAATCCGAATTAGAAGACTTAGGATATAAAGTCATCAAAGAAATAGACTAGGAGTTATTTTGGCAAATAGTGTTAAATTAAACATTACTGGAATGACGTGTGTAAATTGTGCTAACGCCATAGAAAAAAGTACAAAAAAATTGGATGGAGTTATAAGTTCTAAAGTTAGCTTTGCAGAATCTAGCGCCGTATTTGAAATAGATGATAATAGCAGATTAGAGACTATAAAATCAAAAATAAAAAAGCTAGGATACGGGATCGTCGCAAATTATGACGAGCTTGAAGCCGTAAAACAAAAAGAAGTTCTAAATTTAAAAAATAAGTTAATTATAGCCGCGATTTTCAGCACAGTTACTATGGCTCTTGAAATGACCGGACAAGATAATTTTTTTAAATCTCTATTTTTGCTACTTTTAACAAGTATTGTTATATTTTACTGCGGAGTTGGCTTTTATAAACATGCGATCTCTTCACTGAAAAATAGAAACTACGATATGAACGTACTTATATTTTTAGGTACTTTAATGGCTTATTTATACTCTATTTTTACATTTATAATACCCGAGGCAATACCGCAAAATATGAGATATTTATATTTTAGCGGAGCATCAATGATAATAACATTTGTACTGCTCGGTAAATTTTTAGAAGAAAGATCAAAAATCAAAGCCGGAAATTATCTAAAAACACTTATGGATCTTAGCCCAAAAACAGCTCTTATTCTAACAAAAGACGGAAGCAGCGTATCTATACCGACTAGCGAGCTAAAAATAGGAGATATAGTAGTAGTAAAAAACGGATACAATATACCTTGTGATGGAATCATAGTAAGCGGAGGTGCAGAGATCGACACGGGAGCGCTAACAGGAGAGAGTTTGCCTGTCTATAAAAGTGTCGGAGATAACGTAAATGCTGGTACTCTCAACACAAACGGTTATATAAATATCAAAGTTGCAAAACGAGATAGCGACTCTTTGTTATCGCAAATTTTAAATCTATTAGCAAATGCAAGTAGCCAAAAAATGCCTATATCAAGACTGGCTGATAGAGTAGCAAATATATTTGTTCCTTCGGTTATAAGCATAAGTATAGCGACTTTTTTGATATGGACGATGCTAGATACTCCTACTAGAGGAATTTTAGCCGCTATAAGCGTACTTATCATATCGTGCCCGTGCGCGCTTGGTTTAGCAACGCCTATAGCTATCATTTCTGGAATATCAGTAGGTGCAAAAAATGGAATTTTAATCAAAAATCCAGAAGTTATGGAAGTAATGAAAGATATAAAATACGCAGTATTTGATAAAACAGGAACTCTTACAAAAGGTGAGATTTCAGTGATAAATACAAATTTAAATAGCGATGATCTAAAAATAGCTATAAACGCCGAAGCTTTAAGTGAACATCCTATTTCAAAAGCTATAGTCAGATACGATCCTGATAAGGTAGATAAAAGCTTAAGTTTTGAATTTAAAAATATTCCGGGAATGGGAATAGACGCAAACAATGGGGAAATTTTAATAGGAAATATAAAGCTTTTAAACTCATTTGATATAGATATCAGCAGCGAACATCTAAATGAGATTAACAAGATTTTAGATAGCGGTTTTGGAATAGTATTAGTAGCGATAAACAAACAATACAAAGGTTATATAACTCTTAGCGATACCATAAAAGACGATGCGAAACAGAGTATAAAAGAGATAAAAGATCTTGGCATAATCCCAGTTATGCTAACAGGAGACAATGAAAAAACAGCGCTTGTCGTAGCAAAAGAACTTGAGATAGACAAAGTCATGGCGGGAGTTTTACCAGATGGTAAATTTGAGATTATAAACTCTCTAAAACAAGATGGCTCAAAAGTTATTTTTATAGGAGACGGTATAAACGACGCACCTCCTCTAAAAGCTGCAGATATAGGTATAGCTATGAGTAGCGGAAGCGATATAGCAAAAGACGTAGGCGATATCATACTTATAAAAAACGACTTGAAATCGGTTTTATTTTCTATAAATTTAGCCACAAATACGATGAAAGTAATAAAAGAAAATCTAGCATGGGCGTCTATTTACAACATACTTTGTATCCCAGTAGCCGCAGGAGTTTTATATCCGTTTTTTGGACTACTTTTAACTCCTATGTATGCGGCACTTGCTATGAGTATAAGCTCGGTTAGTGTAGTTTTAAATTCGCTTAGACTAAGAATTATGAAATTCTAATTATGTTTTTACATATAGATTTAGACTGTTTTTTTGTTTCCGCCTCCAGGACTGTAAATCCTGATTTAAACGGTAAAGTCGTAGCAGTAGCAGGAGGAAACAAAACAGATATATTTGGTGATTTTATAGAAAGCGGAGTTATAGTAAGTGCTAGTTATGAAGCTAGAAGACTTGGTATTGGTTGTACTATGCACTCAAGCATAGCTAGAAAAATATACCCAAATATAATTATACTACCTACAAATTTTAATCTATACAAAACTCTTTCAAATAACCTTTTTAAGTTACTTTTAGACTATACGGACGAGATTGAAAAATATAGCATAGACGAATTTTTTCTAAATTTGAAAGGAACTAAATTTGAAAACGATCCATTAAATTTCGCAAAAATTCTACAAAACAGAATAAAAAACGAGCTCAAACTTCCATCTAGCATAGGTATAAGTGAAACTAAATTTATAGCTAAATTTGCAACAAATTTAGCAAAACCGTCTAAAATCAAAATTATCAACGATATTTCTGAGATACAAAACTACGAGATAAAAATGTTTCCGGGAGTTGGCGCAAGTGCTGAAAATTTCTTAAAATCTCACGGCGTCATCTATATAAAAGATGTATTTAACGCCCAAAAAATATTTGCAAAACTAGGCAAAAACGGTTTGATATTATATAGTAGAATTTGCGGAAAAAGCAGAGATCAAATTCATAAAAACCGACCGCGAAAATCACTTTGCATAGCAAGAACTTTTAAAGAGATAAGAGATAGAAATATCATAGAAAAAAGACTAATGGTGCTTTGCAGATATGTTAGTTTTGAAGTATTTATGCTAGGTGTAAATCCGACTAAATTTGAACTCAAAATCAAATATAAAAACAACCGAAACATAAATGCAAGCGTTACAAAGCACTCTATTTTCACGCAAAAACTCTTAGAAACAAGTATAAAAGAGTTATTTCTCAAGCATGATAAAACAAGTGATTTTGCTATAACATATCTTAGTGTCGGGGTAGGAGGTTTAAACGAAAAAGCGCAAATGTCTCTTTTTGATATTCAAAATAAAAAAGATAAAGCCATAAGCGATACTCTAGCAAAAATTCGGCTAAAGTACGGAGTAAATGCGATCAAAAGCGGTGGTGAGATTTAAGCAAGGTTTTGTATAATTTCATAAATAGAGTTTTAAATTTATAAAAAGGTGGCAAAAATGAAAGTATCACAAGCTTACTCTATCATAGCTCTTATCTTCGCAAATAATTTCGCAAAAGCTATGAATGAAGAAAATTTAAAAAAACTCACAAATAGCTGGGTTATAAAAACAGAAAATATCGAAAATGAAAAAGGTCTGGAACTTTGGCAAAAAGCACTGCAAACAGATGATGCTAATAGTATAGAAAGTGACCTTGCGTCATTTGGCGGAGCGTGTGTGCTAAAGTTTTTCAAACAAGTTAGCGAAGAAAAAGTAGATGAGTTTTACAAATCCATAAACTTCAACAAACCTTTTAAAGAGCTAAAATCATCTCATATATCAAATATGCTGGCCTTACTAAGCGCTATCTTAAAAAACGATACGAATGACAAATCTCACGCACTTTTAGGACTTTATTTAAGCGAATATCTATTGCCAAGTACTGTTTTATTTGCTAAATTTATAAGATACAACGCAAAAACATATTATTATAAGGCTCTTGGGGAATTTTTGATAGACTATTGCAAAATTTTAAAATCTACATTAGGCTTAAGGATGGAAATTGAATAATTTAAGTAGCTGGAATTTAATCTATCAAAATATGAATCCAGTGGCATTTGAGATATTTGGTCTAAGTGTTCATTGGTATGGCATAATGTACGTTTTAGCTCTAATGGCAGCTCTAATGGCAGCCAAATATTTTGCAAAAAAAGATAAATTAAATATATCAGACTCGCTTCTTGATAATTACTTCTTCTGGGTGGAAATAGGCGTGATACTAGGCGCGAGAATCGGATATATCTTAATTTATGATCCAAACAGCAGCTACTATCTATTTAAACCGTGGGAAATTTTTAATCCATTTCATAATGGCGAGTTTGTAGGAATTCGCGGTATGAGTTATCATGGAGCAGTTGTCGGATTTATCATAGCTACGCTATTATTTTGTAAAAAAAAGAGACAAAACATTTGGATGCTGCTAGATCTTGTGGCTATTTCTGTACCTTTAGGATATGTTTTTGGTCGAATAGGCAACTTTTTAAATCAAGAGTTATTCGGAAGAGTTACGGATGAACCGTGGGGGATAATGGTAGCTGGACAGTTAAGACATCCAAGCCAACTTTATGAAGCATTTTTAGAAGGCGCCATAGTATTTGCTATACTCTATTTTTATAGAAAATTTAAGAAATTTGACGGTGAATTGATAGCTATGTATGCGATGCTTTACACTGTTGCTAGATTTATTAGCGAATTTTATAGAGAACCGGATTTTGGTATAGGATTTGTTGCTTTTGGTATGAGTATGGGTCAAATTTTATCGATTTTTATGTTTGTATTTGGTCTTGCGGTATATTTAAATTTGAAATTAAAAAGAGTAAAAACTGAAAAATAAATTTTAGTTTATAAAATTTATTTTATTATGATACCGATTTTTTAATCTGAATTAATTATTTTCAACATTAAATAATTCTTTAAAATAAAATTAATTAAAATATATTATATTACGGTTTTTAAGCTCAATATAAAATTCAACTAAAAATACTATATAGCGGTAACTTTTAATAGATAAATTAAATAAATATTTAATTTTACTTCAAGTTTGCATAGAGTATAATTATCGCGATTAGATAATTTTTTCCAAAAGGGGAGCTTATGAGTAAGCAAATCGAAGGGTTTCTTGGTATAAGCGAGAGTGGCAAAAAAAGTAGAATTCCTGCCAGACTCGACCTTATCCAAAGTGGCACGGGATTATTTCTTGGGCTTTTTATGTGGTTACATATGCTTTTTGTATCTACAATACTGATTAGTGATAATGCGTTTAACACTATCGTTCACTTATTAGAGCTAAGATTTATCTCTGATTCTCCAAATATGAGCTATGTTACTAGCTTCATAGCAGCTGGTGTATTTGTTATATTTTTTATACACGCTGCACTTGGTATGAGAAAAATGCCGATAAACTTTAGACAGTGGCAAATTTATCGTGCTCATACTGTACGTATGAAACATGAAGATACGACGCTTTGGTGGATACAAGCCTGTACAGGTTTTATAATGTTCTTCCTAGCATCTGCCCACCTTATCATAATCATTACAAACTCTGACAAACTCAGTGCGGATCTTAGCTCACAAAGAGTGTTTAGTCACTTTATGTGGTTGTTTTATTTAGTACTGCTTTTTGCTGTTGAACTTCATGGAAGCATAGGTCTATATAGACTATGTGTAAAATGGGGTTGGTTTGAAGGAAACAACGCAAAAGAGTCTAGAAAAAAACTTAAAAAAGCAAAATGGATCTTAAGCGTATTTTTCATAGTCCTTGGGCTACTTAGTTTAGCAGCTTTCTTAAAAATAGGCTATAACAACTACACAACTGGAAATTGGAAAACAGCGCAAGTTTTTCAAATACCTAGCAACGGAGTAAGAGTATGAATGTAAAATATTATGATGCACTAGTAATCGGCGGCGGTTTAGCTGGTCTTAGAGCTGCTGTTGCAGCCGGAGAAAAAGGACTTAGTACGGTAGTTTTAAGTCTTTGTCCTGTAAAAAGAAGTCACTCGGCAGCCGCTCAAGGCGGTATGCAAGCGAGTCTTGGCAACTCAAAAATGAGTGAGGGGGACAACGAGGATGTTCACTTTGCAGATACCGTAAAAGGTAGCGACTGGGGCTGCGATCAAGAAGTTGCTAGAATGTTTGTTCAAACAGCTCCAAAAGCTATACGTGAACTTGCTAGCTGGGGAGTGCCGTGGACTAGAATCACAAAAGGCAAAAGAAGTGCTATTATAAACGCACAAAAAACAACTATTGATGAAAAAGATGAAGTTCATGGGCTTATCCATAGTCGTGATTTCGGTGGTACTAAAAAATGGAGAACATGTTTTACTGCTGACGCTACCGGACATACAATGTTATTTGGCGTTGCAAATGAAGCTTTAAAACATAATGTTGAAGTTCATGATAGAAAAGAAGCTATAGCTCTGATCCATGAAAACAACCGTTGTTATGGTGCTATAGTTCGCGATCTTGTGACAGGAGAGATAACTGCTTATGTTGCAAAAGGAACTCTTATAGCAACCGGTGGCTACGGCAGAATTTATAAACACACTACAAACGCGGTTATATGCGAAGGTATCGGTGCTGCTATCGCTCTTGAAACAGGTGTTGCAAAACTAGGAAATATGGAAGCAGTTCAGTTCCACCCGACTCCTATCGTCCCATCTGGTATCCTTTTGACTGAAGGTTGTAGAGGCGATGGCGGACTATTAAGAGATGTCGATGGATATCGCTTTATGCCTGATTACGAGCCTGAGAAAAAAGAACTTGCTAGCCGTGACGTTGTTAGCCGCCGTATAATGGAGCACATCAGAAACGGTAAAGGCGTAAAAAGCCCTTATGGTGAACACGTATGGCTAGATATCAGCATACTTGGACGTGAGCATATCGAGAAAAACTTACGTGACGTTCAAGAAATTTGCCAAATTTTCAACGGTATAGATCCTGCCGATGAAGGTCCAAAAGGCTGGGCTCCGATCCTTCCTATGCAACACTACTCTATGGGCGGTATCCGAGTAAAACCAAATGGTGAGAGTCAAACTCTAAAAGGTCTATTTAGTTGCGGTGAAGCGGCTTGCTGGGATATGCACGGATTTAACAGACTTGGCGGAAACAGCGTTGCTGAAACCGTAGTTAGCGGTATGATAGTCGGGGATTATTTTGCTCAGTATTGCGATGAAAATGAGATAGATATACAAACTCAAACATTAGAAAAATTTGTAAACAAAACAGAAAGCTACTTAAAAGAGCTTTTAAATAAAGACGGAAAATACAACGTATTTGAAATCAAAAATAAAATGAAAGATATAATGTGGGAACACGTTGCTATCTTTAGAACAGGCGACGGACTTGCAAAAGCTGTAAAAGAGCTTGAAGAGCTTTACAAAGAATCAACAAACGTAAAACTAAGCAACAAAGAGTTATTTGGCAATCCTGAGCTTGAAGAAGCTTACCGTGTTCCTATGATGCTTAAACTTGCGCTTTGCGTTGCGTACGGCGCACTTCTTAGAACTGAAAGTCGTGGTGCTCATTATAGAGAAGACTATCCAAAACGTGATGATCTTAATTGGTGTAAAAGAACTCTAACTAGTTGGAAAGAAGGCGATACTATGCCTACGGTCGAGTACGAAGAGCTTGATATCATGAAAATGGAGATGCCACCTGCATTCCGTGGATACGGTGCAAAAGGCAATATCATAGAAAATCCGTTATCGGCAAAACGTCAAGAAGAAGTAGATAGCCTAAGAGCAAAACTAGAAGCTGAGGGAAAATCAAGACATGAGATTCAAGAGGCTCTTATGCATTATGAGCTTCAACCAAAATATAAAGCATTAAATGAAAGAGCAGGAATTGGCTATGAGTAGGAAAATAAAAATAAGAGCATTTAAGTATAATCCGCTAAGCAAAGTCAGCAAACCGCACTTTGCTGAGTATGAGCTAGAAGAAACAGACGGTATGACGCTTTTTATCGCGCTAAACCAAATCAGAGAAAAATTTGATCCGGGTCTTAGCTTTGACTTCGTATGTCGTGCAGGTATCTGCGGAAGCTGCGGTATGGTCGTAAACGGTCGACCTCAACTTGCTTGTAGAACTCTTACAAAAGACTATCCAAGCGGCGTTATAGAGCTTATGCCTATGCCGGCATTTAAACTACTAAAAGATCTTAGCGTCGATACTGGAAACTGGATGAATGCTATGAGTAAAAAAGTAGAAAGCTGGATACACACAAACAAAGAAACCGATATCAGCAAAATGGAAGAGAAGGTTGATCCAGAAGCTGCTCAAGAAACTTTTGAACTTGATCGCTGTATAGAGTGCGGTATATGTGTAGCGAGCTGCGGAACTGCACTTATGAGACCTGATTTTATCGGTGCAGTGGGGCTTAACCGCGTAGCTAGATTTAAAGTTGATCCGCTAGACAACAGAAGCGATGATGACTTCTATGAGCTAGTAGGTGATGATAATGGCGTGTTTGGTTGTATGAGCTTACTAGGTTGTGAAGACAACTGTCCTAAGCACCTTCCACTTCAAAGCAAAATAGCATATATGAGACGCAAACTTGCAACTGTAAAATAATTTTCATTTATAAGGCTGGAGTTTCCAGCCTTATCGTATAAAGCTTTTTTAAATTTCCGTTAAATTTAAAAATCTTCACTAAACAAAGGTTTATTTAAGATTCTAAACTTAAACGATACTCTTCATAAGTCCCTTTAAAATCAACTATATCGCCATTGCCTTTTATATGCAAAATTCTATTTGCAAATGCATCTATAAGCTCTCTATCATGGCTTACACAGATACAAGCTCCACTAAAATTATAAAGTGATTCGCCAAGAGCGATAATGGCTTCAAGATCAAGATGGTTATTTGGTTCATCAAGTACTAATACATTTGCCCTTTGCAACATAAGCTTAGAAAGCATGAGTCTGTGTTTTTCGCCACCGCTTAAACTACCGACTTCCTTTTCTTGTTCTAAACCGCTAAAAAGCATTCTGCCAAGACATTTTCTAATCTCATCAAGATCTTTGTTTTTCGCATCTTGCAGCCACTCGTATAGTTTTAAATTTCCGGTGATCTTATTTGAACTATCTTGAGCAAAATACCCAAGCTCTATAGTAGCGCCAATATGCACTTTGCCGCTTTGGGCAGCAAGTTCTCCCATTATAATTTTACAAAGAGTGGATTTTCCCACACCGTTGCTTCCGATAATGGCTACTTTATCACCTTTATTCATTTTAAAATTAAAATCTTTTAAGATTATCTTATCTTCAAAACTTTTATTTAAATTTGAAAGCTCTATCAGCTCATTTCCTATTTCGCGATTTGTACGAAACAGTATACTAGGGTCTCTTCTACTTGACGTTTTTATCTCGCCTATCTGAAGCTTTTCTAGCTGTTTAGAACGACTAGTTGCTTGTTTTGCCTTGCTGGCATTCGCACTAAAACGAGCGATAAATTTTTCCAACTCTTCTTTTTCTTTAAGCAACTTAGAACGCTCCATCTCTGCTTGTCGACTCATCAAATTTGCAGCAATATACCAATCGTCGTAATTACCTACAAACTCACGAATTTGTTTGAAATCGACATCTAAAATATGTGTACAAACTCTATTTAAAAAGTGTCTATCATGACTAATAACTACAAGTGTTCCTTCATGGTTTATAAGCTCTCGCTCCAACCATGAAATAGCATCCAAATCAAGGTTATTTGTCGGTTCATCAAGAAACAAAATATCTGGCTTAGGAAATAAAACTTGAGCCAAAAGCACTTTAAATTTATCCGAGCTTTCCACTTCACTCATAAGCTTATCACAATTATACAGTCCTAATGAACTCAAAATCTTTTCTATCCTCGTTTCATACTCATAAGTAGGATCTTCCTCAGCTGAGATAATTTCAAGTTCACTTAAACGTTCATTTACCTCATCGCTAAATTCCTCGCTCATATAGAGTTTTTCTTTTTCCTTCACTGCATCATAAAGTCTTTTATTGCCATATAGTACGGCATCTTTTAGAGTAAAACTCTCAAAAGCAAACTGATCTTGGCCCAGTACGCCTACTTTTTTACCGTTTTCTATAACAATTTCACCGCTTGTATAATCAGTTTCGCCACTTAAAATTTTAAGAAATGTTGATTTTCCGGCACCGTTTGCACCGATAAGTCCGTAACGGTTGTGCGCATTGAACTTTAAATTTACATCTTCAAAAAGTAGTTGTTGACCAAATCTCTGAGTCAAACTTTTAACTTCCAACATATTCGCCTCGCTTTAATGCAAGTCAGCATTTAGCTTGATAGCTCTTTTGCTGATACTTGCTGTGATCTGACCGTTTTGGCTATTTTGACGATAATGAAGCCCATTTAAACCGGATAACTCTAACGCTTTATAAATTTCTTTTTCAAATTTAAAATCAGGGTTTATTTTAGCCAACTCGTATCTGTTTTTCTCGTCTATAAATACCTTAGTTCCTTCTAAAATAGCAACTCCGGCGTCCACTATACAATCATCGCCAAGTGGTACTCCAGTAACTGAATTTGCACCGAGCAGACATTTTTTACCGACGCTTATAGCATTTCCGTTTGTTCCGCTTAACACGCCTAAAATAGACGCGCCGCCGCCGACATCGCTTCCCTCACCTACGCTAACGCAGCTACTAACCCTGCCTTCAACCATAACTGCTCCAGTCGTTCCTGAGTTAAAATTTATATACGCAGCTCCTGGCATAACCGTTGTTCCTGGTGCTAACTGAGCTCCCATACGTACTTTTGCACTATCTAAAATCCTAGTGTTATCCGCCGGGATAATATGGCTTAAGTAGCGAGGAAATTTATCTACGCTTATTATATTTGGATACCAACCTTTCATCTTTAACCAAATTTCATTTTCTCTTAAATAGTCTAATTCATAAGGCTGAGAATGCGCGTCCCATGCTAAATTTGGAAGTATTCCAAATGCACCGTTTAAATTTATACTTCTAATTTCAACCTTGTTTAGAGATAAAAGATACAGTTTTAAATATACACTTTCTACGCTTTTTGGCGCTGCATCCTCATATATAAACGTTACTACAAACTCGCTTTCTGAGCCGTTTTCTTCATTTAAAATTTCATCTAAAACTAGTAAATTTTGGATATTTCTATGTTTATCGCCCTCGCTCTGCGGCACTAAAAAGTCAAAAACTTCTAATGCATCGCTGATAGCAGGAGCTGTAAGTGGCACAGTAAACTCGGTATCGCTAAAGTCTATTTTAAGACCATTTTTTTCTATAGCCCATGTTAAAACTGCGGCACTTCCGTAATTTTCTTTGAAATTTACAACAGAGTAATTTACGCTTATTGTCTTGCCGCCCTTGCCTTTTTGTACTCTACCGATGGCAAAAGCAAACGGATCTTTATAGCCACTTTTAGAGCGAATCTCATCTGTAAATTTTTTAAGCTCATCTTGATTTTTGATACTCATAATGCCCCTTTAAATTTGTAATTTTTGGCTGATTATAGCTAAAAGTATATTAGAACTAAATTTAATAAATTATTTTGATTTTTTAACTGTCGTGGTCGGTATTTACAATATAAATAAATTTGAATAGTACTTTCAAAGTATCATTATAGGTAATTTTAAGGATTTTGAACCAAATTTATAATTTACAATTTCCTTAAAATTACTCAAAATAAAATGCCGTTTAATGACAAGCTGCTTTACCGCTATTATCTGGTTGAATAGCAGAATTATCGGCTCCACCATCTGCATTTATGGACTCGATTTTTTTCCAAAGTTTTGCGGCTGCTTCTTCATATCTTTTTGCGCAAACTGAGTTTGGCTCATAAAAACTTACCGGTTTTCCGCTATCTCCGCCTACTCTTATCGATGGCTCTATAGGTATCTGAGCTAAAATCTCAGTATCATACTGACTAGCCAACTCACTAGTTCCGCCTTTACCAAATATATCATACTCTTTACCGTTATCAGGGCAGATAAATCCGCTCATATTTTCAACAATTCCCGCTACTGGTATATGAAGCTTTTCAAACATATCAAGACTTCTTGCTGAGTCGTCAAGAGCAACGGTTTGCGGAGTACTTACGCATATTCCAGCAGTTACAGGAACACTTTGAGCTAAAGTTATCTGCGCATCTCCCGTTCCTGGAGGCATATCCAAAAACAAAACATCAAGATCGCTCCACATAACTTCATTTAGAAGCTGAGTTATAGCTTTCATTATCATAGCTCCACGCCACATAAGTCCTTGCCCAGCCTCAATAAGAATTCCCATACTCATCATCTCTATACCGTGAGTCAGTATAGGTTTTAATCTTTGGCCAACTACACTTGGCTGTTCATTTTGACATCCAAGCATTCTAGGTATATTTGGACCATAAATATCTGCATCTAAAAGTCCTACTTTTTTACCTTGTTTAGCTAAAGAGATAGCTAAATTTAAAGTTGTTGTTGATTTACCTACACCGCCCTTACCGCTGCTTACCATAACAAAATTTTTAATCTGAGGCGCTATATTTTTACCGCTTCTAGAATTACTTTTTTCTTCTTCTAGTTTTGGTGTTTGAATAATAATTTTTCTATCTAAATTTAAAGATTCTATATCTTGCTTTACTTTAGTTGCGATTTCTGGCTTAGCAGAAACTATCTCAACTACGATATCCGGATCAACTTCTTTTACAAAGCCAAACTCAACTATACTTTTTTTAAATCCAGGATATATTACTTTTTTTAACTCTTCTAAAATTTGTTCATTTGTCATTTTTTCTCCTTTGGATAGTCACTGCACTCTATTTTTGCTATTTCTTGACTAATTTTATAAGCACAAAACTTAGGTCCACACATAGAGCAAAACTCAGCTTCTTTAAATACGTCTTGAGGCAAACTCTCATCATGAAGTTCTCTTGCTTTATCAGGATCAAGAGCAAGCTCAAACTGCTTGTTCCAATCAAATTTATATCTAGCATCACTCATAGCATGATCTCGCTCTATAGCTCCTACTCTACCAAGAGCAATATCTGCTGCGTGAGCTGCTATTTTATGTGATATTATACCATCTCTTACATCTTTTGCATTCGGCAATCCAAGATGCTCTTTTGGAGTAACATAACAAAGCATACTAGCTCCATGAAATGCAGCCATCGTTCCGCCTATCGCACTCGTGATATGATCATAACCTGCTCCGATATCAGTAGGAAGCGGTCCAAGTATATAAAACGGCGCGTCGTGACAAAGGCGTTTCTCTTCTTTCATATTAAACTCGATCTGATTAAATGGAACATGACCTGGGCCTTCTACCATAACTTGAACGTTTTTCTCCCATGCTCGTTTAGTAAGTTCACCTAAAACAGCAAGCTCACTCATCTGAGCTTCATCGCTAGCATCATGCAAACAGCCGGGTCTTAAACTATCTCCAAGACTTAGCGAAGCGTCATATTTAGCACAAATATCGCATATCTCATCGAAAGCTTCGTAAAATGGGTTTTCTTTATGATGCTTCATCATCCAACTAGCCATAAGACTTCCACCGCGACTAACTATCCCCATTTTTCTTTTTGCTACTAAAGGCATAAATTTAAGTAAAAATCCGGCATGGATAGTAAAATAACTAACGCCTTGCTTAGCTTGTTTTTCTATACATTCAAGCATAATTTGAGGAGTTAGATTATCAAGATCTTTTATATCATGAATTATCTGATATATAGGCACAGTTCCGATAGGCACGGTTGAGTTTGCTATAATAGCGCGTCTTATCTCATCTAAATCTCCGCCGGTGCTTAGATCCATAACAGTATCCGCTCCGTATTTTAAACATACTTTAAGCTTTTCTATCTCCTCGTTTATATCGCTAGCAAGTGCGCTTGAGCCGATATTTGCATTAATTTTACATTTTACGGCTCTACCTATTGCCATTGGAATTTGATTTGTATGATTTATATTAGCAGGGATAATGAGTTTTCCTTCTGCAACTAATTGTCTAATATACTCAGGTTTTAGCATCTCTACTTTTGCTACATACTCCATCTCAGGAGTTATAACTCCATTTTTAGCATAATACATTTGAGTTGGCGTAGGGTCGTTTTTACGGGCTTCGCACCAATCTTTTCTCATATTTTTTCCTTGCTTATTTTTAGATTTTGCTATTGTACTGAAATATAATTGAAAAGCAATTTAACTTACAATTTTAAATTTGAAAATAAAATAATTGAAATGTAAGATAAAAAAGTGTATAATTTCGTAACACTTTACTAAAGGAAAAGCTTTGCTTGATCTCTCTTTGATTATGCTTGGCGCCGGAAATTCCACTCGTTTTGGTTTGCAATCAAAAAAACAGTGGCTAAGAACCGGCGATGATCCACTTTGGCTTTATGCCACAAAAAATATTAGTTCAAACTACTTATTTAAAGATGTCATAGTTGTCTCAAATGAATGTGAATATATGTGCAAATTCGGTAGTCATTTTAAATTTATAAAAGGCGGGGAAACAAGGCAAGATAGCCTTAGAAATGCTATTTCCAATATAAATAGCGAGTTCGTAATGGTAAGCGATATAGCAAGAGCGGATATACCAAAAGAGCTTATAACTAAACTTATAGAATCGGCTCATAATGCAGATTGCATAGTTCCAGCCCTTAAAATTTCTGATAGCGTAATATATCAAAACGAATACATAAACAGAGATGAATTAAAACTGATTCAGACTCCTCAACTATCACGCACAAATATGCTTAAAAAAGCATTAAAAACAGATAATATTTTTACAGATGACAGCTCTGCTATAAAAGCTATAGGGGGAACAGTCTGGTATATAGAAGGTGATGAAAGAGCAAAAAAACTTACTTATAAAGATGACTTAAAACGCCTAAACTTGAATTCTCCATCAAATGACATATTTTGCGGAAACGGTTTTGACGTGCATGCTTTTAAAGAAGGTGATTTTATAACTCTTTGCGGTGTCAAAATACCGTATTCAAAAGCTTTTATAGCTCACAGCGATGGAGACGTTGCTTTACACGCGCTTTGTGATGCGCTTCTTGGAGCTGCTAGCGCTCCTGATATAGGTGAGCTTTATCCAGATAACGACTCTAAATTTAAAGACATAGATTCAAAAATACTTTTGCAAAATAGCGTAAATTTAATAAGAAGCATAGGTTTTGATATCATAAACGCAGATATCACCATAATAGCACAAAGTCCGAAAATATCACCATACAAAGATGCTATGGCAAAAATAGTTGCCGATATATTAGGCATTCCTTTGCATAAAGTAAATATAAAAGCTACAACAACAGAACATCTTGGATTTATAGGAAGAAACGAGGGAATAGCTGCAAATGCGATTGTAAATTTAAAATACTTTAACTGGCGGAACGTTTTATGAAAGTTTTAATCATAGAAAACGAAATATACCTAGCTCAAAGCATATCTAGCAAACTAGCCGACTTTGGATATAGCTGTGAGATTGCGTCTTGCACAACAGATGCGCTAAAAGACGATAAATTCGATGTTGTGTTACTCTCTACGGGACTTATCGGACAAGATTTTTATCAAGTTATTAAAAAACACTCAAGATCTATAATAATACTTCTTATAAGTTACATTAGCAACGATACAGTATCTAATCCGATAAAAGCCGGGGCTGATGATTATATACAAAAACCATTTATGATAGAAGAGTTAGTAAGAAAAATAAAGCTATTTGAATCATACAAAAAATATGAAATACTAAACAAAACATATCAAAGTCTTATAGAGTCGTTTGTTAAAACATACAAAACACCAAAATACGACTTCAAAAAGCTAAGAATGCCGTTTTTGATAGTAACGGACAAAAATCAATATGCGGATAGCTTTGTTTTTAATTATGCAAAAGAGTTAAATTTGGCTTATGAAATCATAGACTTAGATAGTGAAAATACTGCAGATATAATAAAAAATTTAAAACCGAACTCATTTATATATATAACGGAATTTGATAAATTAAAAGCAGATAGTAGAGACGAGTTTTTAAACTTAATATCAAATCAAAATGTAGTCATATCTTCAAACGTGGATCTGAATATTTTAAATTTAGATAAAGTTATCATAAATACAAACGATAAAGGTTTGCAAGCCGATGAGATTTTGACAATAGATGAATATGTAAAACATATGATACTTTGCTATCAAGACACATTTCCAGATACCGAACTTTCTAAAAGACTTGGTATTTCTAGAAAATCACTCTGGGAGAAGAGAAAAAAGCATGATCTCACAAAGAAAAAATAGTACGATTTTAATAAATCAAGAAGCGTATGGAACGCTGGTATTAATCCAAAATCAAATTCTAAGTAAATTTACAAGACTTATGAATGAAAAAGAAGCAAAAATATCTGAAGAAAGCGGATACTTTGAAGGCGAACCGATGCCTTACGCATATACGTTTGCGCCATATGGAAAAAGAAATCAAGAAACCATAAAAAATGCCAAAAAAGGCGATAGAATAGATATTTTAAAAGATAACCAAATAATAGGCCATATCATTGTTTCATCGATATTTAAACTGAGCAATATTACTCACAGCATATTTAGAGCAAGAGATATCGAACTACCAGAAAACCAAAGAGCCGGTGAGTTTGCGGTAAGTGGCGAGTTTGTGATATACGAAGATGATTTAAGACAGATAAAACAGAACATTCATAATATAATCAAACAAAAAAATATCAAAAAAGTAACCGCTCTTATGCTCACAGCAGATCCATTTCACAGACTTCATGAAAGACTTGTGAGGATGACCATAGACAAAGCAGATATCACAATTTTATTTCTTATACGAACATTTGGAAGCGATAGACGACTCAGTTTCGATCTTAGAAAAAGAACACTTGAACTATTTAGAGATAATTTTTTACCCAGAGAAAGAGTTATTATAGTTCCTTTTGAAAATACATATCTGTTTAGTGATCATATAAATCCTGTTTTAGAGTGCTTGGCTGCACATAATTTCGGTGCTACAAAACTTGTAGTAGGACAAAATCACGGCGGAATAGGAATGTTTTATAATGATAATCAAGCAAACACGGTATTAGACAAATATGCAAAAGATCTAAATATCGATATTATCATTATGCCTGAGCTAGTTTATTGTAATCAGTGCCGCACTATAGTGAGCATTAAAACCTGCCCTCACGGACAGCATCATCATATAAAATATCATCCTCAAACCCTTAAAGAACTACTATTTGAAGGTATCATACCTCCTGCTATTCTTATGAGAAAAGAGATTTCATCTATGATTTTAAGCGAACTTTTTCCAAATAAATTTAAAAACCTACAAAAAATTTATGATGATCTGTTTCCAAATTCCGGTATATTAGAGAGTCATAGCCAAAGAGAGTTTTATGAAGAGCTTATGAGGCTCTATCAAACAACATCTTTAACTTAAATTAAAATAAGGATATTTTAGTGCAAAAGCTATTTTTAACATTTTTTTACGTTGGACTTATGAAGCCGGCTCCAGGAACTTGGGGAAGTATAGCAGGCGCGGTTATTGCAGTTTTAATACTGAAATATTTAGGCGCACAAACTCTATTTTTAGCTTCTATTTTACTATTTTTAGCTTCTATAAATATAATAAATAAATACGAAGAAACAACCAAAGAGCACGATCAAAGCCATATAGTTATAGATGAAGTAGCAGGTGTTTGGTTAGCTATCAGCATAAGTTCTGCTAGTTGGTTGGCCATAATTTTATCGGTTATATTTTTTAGAATACTTGACATAACAAAGCCTAGCATAATAGGAAGAGTCGATAAAAACGTAAAAGGCGGTCTTGGCGTTATGGGTGATGATATGATAGCAGGAGCGTTTGCCGGATTAATGAGCGCCATTTGCTACTGGGTATTACTTAAAATCTAGTTCGCCTTGCTATACCGTTTCTTTCATATTTATCAATCTCATTTCCGTATTTAGAGTTTGATTTTTTAATCTCGTTGTCTATATATGCTATTATTTTAGCATCTGAGTTTTTATGTGCTGCAACAAGTGCTATAAAACGCAGATATATCTTTGATTCTGGAGGAGCTTTGCCGTCTAGCTTAGGAGGTATTTTAAAGTTTTTAATGAAGTATTGAGACGCTTTGAAAATATCCTCTTTTGTAGATTTTTTATCTGAAACAATAGATATAAGATCTTCTATATCAAGACCTTTGCTATCTTTATTTATAGCTATATGTACAGTTTTTGCTTTTGGTTTGTTTTTTGCAACCATAACTATAACTAATATAAAAATAATAATTAAAGCAATGATAATTAAAGCTATAATTCCAGATATCAATTTTTCATTCAAGCTAATACCTTTTTTGTAAAATTTTAAAAAAGCCCAAAATGGGCTTCAAGTAAGATAGTAAGAACTTTATAAATTCTTACTATACTTTTTATTTCTATAAGCTAATAAACTTATAACTATCATTACAGCAAATGCTACCCAAACAAAATTTGGAACTGGAACTGGATCTCCTGCAGCATAACTATGCATACCAGACAAATAGAAATTTACGCCAAAATAAGTCATAATAATAGACAAATATCCAAACATAGATGCCACTGCAAATGCATACTGAGAGTTTACTTTAGGGACAAATCTCATATGAACGATGGCAGCGTAAACTAATATACTAACCAAAGCCCAAGTCTCTTTACTATCCCAACCCCAATATCTACCCCAGCTTTCATTTGCCCAAACTCCGCCTAAAAAGTTACCAAACACAAGAAGGCTTAATCCAAGTATCATCGCCATCTCATTTATCCTAGTAGCCTCTAAGATATTTCTTGAAAGTTCACTATTTTCTTTTTTACCTTGTAAGGCAAATAGAACAAGAGTAAATAATCCAAGAAGCGAACAAAGACCTAAAAATCCATAACTAGCAGTTATAACGCTAACATGTATAGTAAGCCAGTAGCTTCGAAGCACAGGAACTAAAGTAGTGATCTGAGGATCTATCCAGCTTAAGTGAGCAACAAATAGAGTCACACCCGCTAAAATAGAAGTCAAAGCCAAAGATATAGCAGAACTTCTAGCAAAAACCATACCGCTAAATGCTAATGACCAAGCTATAAACACCATACTTTCATAGCTATCGCTCCATGGAGCATGCTCAGCTATATACCATCTAAGTCCAAGACCTATAGTATGAGCCGCAAAAGCTAAAATATTTATAATATAAACTATCTTGAATACTGAATTTATCTTAATTTTTGGTCTTATCATTCTTGTGAATACAACTATAAGAAGAGCAAAACCGGCTAAAAGATATACGGGCGTTAAATTTTGGAATATCTTGTATTTATTGAAAGCAAGTTCAAGTTCTATTTTCTTCTGATTCGGCATAACAGCCGCGCCATACTTCTTTTGATAATCTTTTATATCGTTTAAAGTTTTATCCGCTTTTTCCCAATTTCCGCTATCTTGCGCTATAGCCACTCCATCAAAGTAATTTTGCAATAAAGTAGTCACTTCCCTTGCTTCGCTAGGAGAGAAACTCATTATAGCTCCAGCCGGAGAAAACCATGTATTATTTACATCATCTTTTTTAGGTATTACTCTAAATAACTCGCCCATAAATACCATATAAAGTATATTTAATTTTTCATCCGCTTTTATAACATCTTTATCAAACTGATTTCTAGCTCCAGGAGATTTTCTATTTGCTAGTTCGCTGTATTTTATCAGCTTATACTCCATATTGTCACTGCTATCTTTAGTAAAGAAATCGTTAAAACTTGCATATTTTTGATTTATAGGCATTTCTAATACTTTTTTCAGCTCTTTATCTGTTATTTTGATAATAGGTACATTTCTCCAATAAGACGAATTTACCATCATAGACAAAAAAACAGAATTTGCGTTCATAGAATTGTAATTATCACTTCTGTATAGTTTATTTAATACTTCATGACTAACCGTATCAAAAGGTTTCATTCTACCATCGGCACTTTGAACAACTATAGTTGAGATATTTTGTGCATGTTCTTTAGATATAGTAGGAAGCGAATTATAAGCTTGCAGATCACTAACTCCAAATATTACGCTACAGGCTATCAAGAATACAGCGGCATTTTTAATATTTGCTTCATTAACTAATTTAGCTAATTTTCTAAATCTTGAATACGGATTTAAAATATTTAAAAATAATCCTAAACCTAGTAAAAAATATCCTATGTAAGTTGGAATTTTACCCGGGTCTTTATTTACTGAAAGAATAGTTCCTAACTCATCCATATCATAACTGCTTTGAAAAAATCTATACCCACTATGATCTAAAACGTGGTTCATATAAATTTTATAATCCATATTTAAATCCCCATCTTTAACTATAACATCGCTACTATAACTCATAGGAGAGTTTGAACCTGGATATCTTTTTAATTCAAAATCTTTAAGATAAAGAGAAAACGGAAGTTTTATCATCATAGGAGACCAAGTAGCCTCAAAATTCTTACCGCCTACAACTACGGTATCGCCTGGCATAAAATTAAGCATAGATATTTCTTTACTATCTCCATTATAACTTAAAGTAGCTATGATAGCGTCTGAGCCGCGCTCATTATCACTTACTTGTCTAACTCCTTTTATGGCTGAAGCAAGCATGGTTTTAGGAGCAAAATTTATACCGTCGATACTATACAATCTTAATCCCTCAAAAGGTACTATTTTATCTTTTGGTATAGAGCCTCTACTCATATCGCTCATTTGCATATAATCTATATTTTGATTTGTTTTAATAAAAAACTTACCGTCTTTTAAAACTATATTTATAAATTTAGATTGCTTTGGAGTATCATTAAATGTAAAACTGATATCGCCTACTTCGATACTTTCATTTTCTTTTAAAGTAACTGATCTACTATTTGTATCATTAGAAAATATAAGCTCCAAAACAGGCTCACCTTTATCACTTTGAACCCATGCCGAGGTAGCATTTGGCATAAAACTTTTATAGGTTAAAATAGCTGGTTTATTGTCTACATCAAGAGATAATTTAAAACTATTTCCCCAAGCGCTTGAGATATATTTTGGCTCTGAAGCTATATAAGTTTTTCCCTCATCAAAACTTTTTAGCTGAATATAGCTTTGAGAAGTTGAAATTTCATTACTCTCGCCGCTTTCTCTTATATGCATTTGGCCTTCAAAACCGATATATCTAGTAAGAGCAGCGCCTAAAAGTATAAAAATAAAACTAACATGGAATATAAGCGCAGGTAGTTTTTTCAAATTTAAAAGCTTGTATCTAACTATATTGTATGCAAGATTTGCGCCAAGCAAAAGCTGAACTAAAGCAAACCACCCAGCACCATAAACTATAGCCCATGCAGTTTGAGTATTATAAACACTTTCTATAATAGTTGCTACACCGCTACTAATAGCAAATATTAAAAAAAGTATAACAGCGGAGCCCATACTTAAAAATAATTTTTTAAAAATATCCATTAAAATCCTTAAAATTTTGTCACGTCTGGCTAAATTCTATTACCAAAAAATAAATATTTTGCTAATACTTTCAAGCACCTAAATATTTTTTCTTAATTTCATCATTGCCTATCATATCTTTTGAGTTACCTTCCATAACTATATGACCATTTTCAAGCACATATGTATAATCACTAATTTTAAGTGCCAAAAAAGCATTTTGTTCAACTAAAAGTATAGTTATACCTTCTTCTTTTAGCTTTAAAATTATGTCAAAAACTTCGCCGACTATCTTTGGAGCTAGTCCTAAACTTGGCTCATCTAGCATAAGAAGTTTTGGCTCGCTCATTAAAGCTCGCGATATAGCCAACATCTGAGCCTCACCACCGCTTAAAGTACCGGCTAATTGATCTTTTTTCTGCCTAAGACGCGGAAAAAACTCATACATCGCATCTCTTAAGTGTTCATAATTTTCTGAATTATTAAAAGCTCCCATTTTTAAATTTTCTTCTACTGTTAAATTTATAAAAACTCTTCTTCCTTCAGGAACTAACGATATTCCTTGTCTTACTATGGTGTGCGTTTGGTGGCGTCTTGTTTCATAACCCAAAAAACTTATTTCTCCGGTTCTTTTAACTGAGTTTATAAGGGCGTTTAAAGTAGATGTTTTACCAGCTCCGTTTGAGCCTATCAAACTTACTATTTGACCGGTTTCAACGCTGAAATTTATACCTTTGACTGCTTCTATAACACCGTAATATACGTGTAAATTTTTAACATTTATCATTCTAAAAAATCTCCCAAATAAGCAGTTATAACATCTTTATTTTGTACGGCATCACTAGGAAGCCCTTCAAATATCACTTTACCATAATCCAAAACTAAAACTTTATCACATAGTCTATTTACAAATTTCATATCATGCTCAATCAATAAAATACTAAGCTTATTTTTATTTCTTAAACTAAATATCAACTCTGCTAATTCGTCCGTTTCGCTAGGATTCATACCGGCGGCTGGCTCATCTAATAATAATAGCTTAGGATTCGTAGCTAAAGCTCTTGCTATTTCGACTTTACGCTGCTGACCGTAGCTAAGGCTATTTGCAAATTCATTTCTAAATTTGAAAATACCAAGTTCTTCAAGAATCTCCGAAGCTCTTTGCTTGGCTAAATTTTCAGACTTTCTAAAACGTCCTATATGAGAAATTGCTTCTAAAAAGCTGTATTTTGTAGAGTTGTTTAAACCTATCAAAACATTGTCTAAAACACTAAGAGAGCTAAAAAGTCTGATATTTTGAAATGTTCTTGCTATACCTAAACTAACTATTTTATGAGGTTTAACACTATTTAATAAAATAGAATTAAATCTTATTTCACCGCTAGTTGGAGTGTATGCTCCGGTTATTATATTAAACATAGTGGTTTTTCCGGCGCCATTTGGTCCTATAAGACCGAAAATTTCACCTTCTGAAACACCAAAACTTGTCTTTGCGATAGCTTGAACTCCACCAAAACTCTTACTGATATCTTTTAGTTCAAGTATCATTTACCGACCTTTTTAAATTTATTAAATAATTCTCCAAGCTCCATTTGTCCCATAATTCCTCGTCTAGCAAACAGCATTACAAATATTAGCACTACTGAAAATACCACCATTCTAAGACCCGGAAAAGCAGGAGTTTCATAGCCAAATATATTCATAGGTTCATCTAAAAATCTCAACCACTCGCTTCCTCCTATAACCAAAATCGTTCCTAGTATTGCTCCGGTCGTACTTCCAAGACCTCCAAGAACTATAATGATAAGAAGTTGGAACGTAAACATAAATGTAAATTGATCCGGGCTTACGCTGCCTAAAAGCCCGACCAAAAGAGCACCCCCTACGCCTTCAAAAAATGCGCTCACACAAAAAGCCAATGTTTTGACTCTGAATGTATTTATACCCATAGCAGTTGCGGCGTCCTCATCATCTCTTACTGCTTTCATAGCTCTTCCGAATTTTGAGTATATTAAATTTAAAATAGCAACAACAGCTATTATCGCCACCGATCCGCTATAAAATATATTTGTGTATCTGCTAATATTTCCATCCCCATCTACTCTTAAAACTTCATTTAAGCCAAGAGAGCCATTTGTATAAGCAGGAAAATTTACAGCTAAAAGCTGGATAATAAAACCAAATCCAAGCGTAACTATAGCAAGATAATCCCCTCTTACCCGAAAAACAGGCATAGCTAGGATTAACGCTAAGATAGTAGCGCATATACCACTAACTAGCATAGCAAAAATAAAATTTGTAGTATGAATAGCTAAAATGATACTTGAAGGTTCAGTTACGTCAAACTGATAGAGTTTTGAATCTGAGTTTAAAAGCAAAAGAGCTGCCGCATAAGCTCCGATCGCAACAAAACCATTTGGCTCAAGACTAAATTGACCAGTTACTCCATTTATGAGGTTATAACTTATGGCTAGGATTATAAAAATAGCGATATTATTTACTATTCTTAGGGAATATTCACTAAAATAACTATTGCTTAGAAAAAGAAAACCGACTGCCAAAGCTACAAATAAAACATATCTAAATTTACAAATACACATTATTAAAACCTACTTTTTTCAAAATTATATCCAAGAATTCCAGTTGGTTTAAAAAGTAAAACTAATATCAAAAATATAAACGCAAACGCATCTTTAAATCCAGCTAAATCAGGAAATAAAGCAACCGCTACGACCTCTGTAAATCCTATGATAAATCCACCCAGCACTGCTCCTCCAACACTTCCTATACCGCCTAACACAGCAGCCGCAAACGCCTTTAGTCCTATCAAAACTCCCATAAGCGGATCTATACTAGGGTAATTTAAAGCCCAAAATACACCGCCTATGGCAGCCAAAGACGAACCAAGAGCAAATACTATAGATATAATCATATTTGCATCGATTCCCATAAGATGAACCGTGCTTATATCAAACGCAAGAGCTCTAATTGCCATTCCGTATTTTGTTCTATAAAGTATAAAAAGTACGACAGAGAGTAAAAAAAGTGTGATAATCGGTACTAAAATAGCAGTCATAGCTAAGTTAACAGATCCTATAGTAACTAATTGTTCAAAATAAGACGGTACCGGAAATGATCGAGGAGTTCCGCCAAATATCACTTGAAAAACATTTTCCAGTAAAAAACTAATACCGATAGCCGTGATAAGAAGTGAGATTCTAGGAGCTTTTCTAAGCGGTTTATAAGCTATTCTATCTGTAAATACTCCTAAAATAATAGCAACTGTTATAGCAAACAAAAGCGCAAATCCAAAAGGAAGGCTAAGACTAGTCATAGAAAAAAGAGCGGCATACGCTCCAACCATCATTATATCCCCATGAGCAAAATTTATAAGTCTTAAAACTCCATAAACCATAGTATAACCTATTGCTATAAGAGCATACATAGAGCCTAAACTAAAACCATTTACCATCTGTTGGAGAAAAAGTGAGCTATCCATAATTTTCCTACTTTTATTTAAAACTTCAAATTTAATTTACTTTTTTAAATACCAAATTTGATAATTAAAAAAGTAAATTTCATATGCTTTTACCACTAAAAAATTTATCGTTATAAATGCCACAAAAGAAACCTAAACTAAATTATTAACAGAAGTATCTTGAGATTATTTTAGCAGCTATAAAGTAAAAATCTATACTAGAAGGCTTACTTCTAGTACATAAACTTATTATATGAATTTCCACTAAAATAACTCAAGAAACAATATGTGAAAATTAAGGATTCACGGTATCTTTATATACAGCTCTCCCATCCTTTACCTCTTTTATAACGACTGAACGGATAGCATTTCCTTTAGAATCTATGTTTATAATACCAGAAACACCTTCAAAATTTTTGGTCTCTTTGATCTTTTTATTAACACATTCTCTATCTTCTGGATTCTCGCATCTATTCATGGCATCCACCATCAAAAAATATGAATCAGCACCTAAAGCAGTAAATCCAGGAACATTTCCATCGCCTTTTTCTTTAGTATAAGCAGCCACAAACTCTTTGCTTTTATCTGTTGGGGGATTTGAACTATCAAACGCATCCGTATAAAAGTATCCATTCGAAGCATCTCCAGCAAGCTCTATAAACGTATCATTTGATACGCCATCGCCGCTTGCAAATTGAGTTTTTAAGCCTATTTGTCTTGCTTGGCGCACTACCAAAGCTGCCTCAGGATGGTAAAACGGCATATACACTATACTTGGATTTAAACTTCCTATTTGAGATACTATAGCTTTGAAATCTTTATCTCCGCTACTTATCTTAAGTTCTTTTAAAACTTTTCCGCCATCTTTTTCATACTGTTTTTTAAATGCTTTTGCAAGTCCGATCGAATAAGAAGTCGATTGATCTACTACAACCACTGCAGTTTTTAAGCCTAAACTTTTAGCAGCGTAAGTAGCAAAGCTAGTACCTTGAAAAGAGTCCATAAAAGTAACTCGAGCACCGTATTTTGCGCGGTCAAGCAGTTTATCGGCAGTTGCTGCTGGAGCTATCATAGGTACTTTTTTCTCATCTGCTATTTGAAGCACTTGCTGAGTATTTCCAGTGACCATGGCTCCTATTAAGCCAGTAACTTTATCATCACTTACTAGTCTTGTAGTAGCTGTTGTGGTTTCTACCTTATCACCTTTATTATCTACCAAAATTAACTTTAGCGTATCTCCGTTTTTTAAAGTTGGCTCTAATTTATTCGCCATCTCTATACCTGCCCACGCTGTTTGACCATATGCTGCAACAGCTCCTGTGATAGGCATAACAACGCCTATTTTAATCTCTTTTGCCATCAACGAAGTAGCAGCTACTAAAGCAATAGATGCTACAAGTGAAATTTTCTTCATATATACTCCTTGTTTTGCTATAATTTTAGATAATACATAAATTTACCTTAATATAACAGATAATTAGATATAAATTTTAAAAAAATTTAAAGCAGTGTAACAATTCGAAATACAGAACCGAATTATGGTCAATTGACCATAATGCTACTCAAGATAACTTCCTTGTTGAGTAGGCTTTGTACTTATATTGCTATTTTTTATATTATCTTCAATGGCAAATGCGTCATTTCCTTTTATATAGGCTATTATATCTCCGACTTGAGAAAAATTTACATTTTTTGCCATAGGCTGCATAATATATTTTAATTTACCGCCAAAAGTAGGATCTGAATTATAACCAGACATAGATGCAGAAATATTTTCTGCACTCATGTCGGCTAAACGCTGAGATACTCCCATAGCCCTACTTGTTCCTTTGTCTCCATGGCAATGCTTGCAATTTGCATTATAAAGCTCTTCACCTTTACTAGCATTGTAAGCTCTATTTTTATCTACTCCTATATTTATAAATCCACCGCTATTATCTTGTGGAGATTTTTTATAGACATTTATCGATACGTTTTCATCTTTTGCGTACTTTTCCACAAGAGCCTTAAGCTCTTTGCCAAAATCACCTTTAGCTTCTATAACATAGCTACTATCATCAGCTAGATCAGCAGCATACATAAAACATGCGAGACAGATGAAAAGTAACGGTTTTTTAAGAAAATTCATAATATTCCTTATGGATTAAATTTATTTAATTATACAGAATATTTTTTTAATAGTTGATAAAAAGAGTATTTAAATTTAAAAAGATTTAAGGATAATAGACCCGAACAAGTCGGGTCATAGAAATTAGAATGAGTATTTAGCTTCAAATCTGAAGTGATCAGTTTTATCTTTACCAGCATTGTCTGGCTCTTCAGTTATATGTGACCACCAAGCTTTAAAATTAAGTTTTTTGCTATATGCATAGCTAACTCTACCGACTAACTCTGTTTTGTCTGTTTTAAGAATATTTATTTTATTTTCACCATCGATGTAATCAACACCTACTCTATATTTCTCTAAGAAAGTATATCCTGCAGTAATGAACCAGTATTTGTTCTCACCATTGAATAATGTATAGTCTAATAGATCCTCGCCTGGTTTTATAAATGAACCAGCATCCTCATAAGATACAACAGAAACTTTATCTTTATCAGCTGAGAAGTCTATATAACCAGCGCTAAAGTCTATACCAAATCCTTCGGCAGTTGCTTCGATAGCCCATAAATTAGCATCATCTGCTGCGTTGTTTGTACCTATTTTGAAATCGCTATCTATGCTTGAGCCAGCGAATTGTCCGTGCAATCCAAGATTTAAATCAGCAGTTGCATCAAAACTTACTGCAACGTCTATAGCGTATAGATCAGTAACATTTTCAAGCATAGCATACCATAGTTGGAAGCTAACTGGATCATAAGAACCGATAGCAGCTACGCCATAAAGGTTATTTTGGTAAGTATGTGAGCCATTTACTACTAGACCTCTACTTCCGATATCTGGATCATTTTGTAAATCATCAAAAGCAATAGCAGCAAGAGTTAAACCTGTGATATCTGTATTAAGTACTTTAATACCTGTTCCTACCATATCATCAGTAAAGAATGTTCCAAGAACTTGGCGACCAGCTTGGATAGTTGTATTACCGGCTTTGTATCCTAATAAGAATTGTCTAACATTGAAAGTTTGACCAAAATCCTCAGCACCTGCGTCATTAACACCAACTTGTGTTTGTCCGCCTGTTATATGATCACCTGAAACATCTTTGCTATCATATCTAAGACCTAAAACAGCGAAAAAATTGTCATCTAAAGCAGTTTTGAAATCTACGTAAGATGTAAATCTATGGCTAGCTTTTGTATCACTGCCTTGATTACCATTTGCATCAACTTTTGTGCTATCAAATCTATATCTAGCAAAACCAGATACATCAACATTTTTTATAGCTTCTTCAAGTGGAGTTGCAGACGCAACACTTGTAAGAGCACCGGCAGCTACTATAGCGGCTAAGCTCATTTTAACTAATTTCATTTTTTCTCCTTCTAAAATGTGTTATGGGTAATTTTAATTGTAATTTGCTTAAAAAAAGATAAATTTCATACATTTTATTGATAATATCTACCAAAATATATATTTAGGTGAGATTTGTTACTAATCTCACCTAGAAATTTTAGAAAGGAGTTAAAATTCGGATTGCTTCTGAAATTATAAATAAATTTAGTAAATGCTCGGTAATTATATAGATAAATCAGAAATTTAGTTTTTCCGCCACAGGAGCTGCGATTTTAGACTGTTTGCTTTTATCTCTTTTATGTACTTTTAAAATTTGTTTTGATTTTTCAGGATTTGCATAATTTTGTATGATAAGACTTATGTAGGTAATCTTGCTGCCTTCTATCTGAGCATACACCAAATCACCTACTTTAAACCCGTTTTCACTAGAAATAGCACTTGCAAATTTAAGCTTTGAATTTGATGTTTCAATACCGCGTATATCATACTTCCAACCTCCTTCGGCTTGTTCAATTTTAGCGATAGTTCCTTTTATATATTTCGGAATTACTTTTGCGACCGGAGGTTTTGGCGTTGGTTTTGGTTTTGGTGCGGAAGTAACTCCGCACCCAGAAAAAGCAAACATACTTAAAACTGAAATTACAAGCATATTACGCAGTGACATTTAAGGTGTTACCTCCTAATTCGGATATGCGTTGATTTATCTGAGAAATTGCCTTAGACATAGTTTCTTGCGATATATCAGGAAGTTTTGAGCCCCATAGTTTCTCGGCTTCGGTAAAACCTCTTTTAACTCCTTCTAATCCACTTTGAAGCTTTTCAAGATTATCTCCAGCACCGCTTATAACAAAACCTGCTATTCTATCAGCAGTATTTGTAACTCCAAAATACCCATTTTCTGATATCAAAGCTTTAGCTTCACCTTGACTTAAACTAGATATAGGTTTTCCGGTATAGCCTGTTTGTGATATATTTTTAGATATTAAATCACTTAAACCGCTGCTAAGCCCGCTAGAATTATTGCTATTGCCCGGCATAAATGGCTCTGGAAGGCTAAATGACATAAGCCCAACTTGAACATTTATATTCCCTGAAGTATTACTGAAAGTGTTATTCTGAAACTGTAAAAAATAATTTTGGGTAATATTTTTTGCATCTATTTTTGAAGCACTTTCTTTAATTTTCTCTATATTTTCCGGTGAATCCGGTTTTATGTTTAAAAAACCGAACATACTATTGGAATTAAAATCACCTATTTGCATATTCTCTCCTTTTTATATTTAAAATATTATAATATCTCATATCTATAAATTTCATTTATTATAACAGATATTTTCTTATTTTCAAATCCATAATCGCTACTAAAAGCAAAAGATTCTATAAAGTTTTTAGCCAATCTTTGATCTAAATTCAGACTCATATGAGCATGAAACTCATCTTTTGAGATCCTATACTTATAAACAGCATTGCGTGGAAATTTATTTGGATCAAATAAAAAGCTATCTTTGGTCTCATCAAAACCAAAAATATAGACTTTGATATCTAAAATATTACCATTATCTATAGTCAAACTATTGGAAAATCGTACTTTGTTTTTAGGATTTGATTCTAAATTTAAAATCAACTCATCAAAACTTTTCACACAATCTTTGAAAACAAACATTTTTATAGAATTATCAAAAATATTTGTCTCATCTCTATTTTTAACAATATCTGAAATGATATAAAACCCTTGCATATGCTTTGAAGCGGTGATTTTATACTCATTAAAATTTCCGCTATAAGCGGCAGTTGTAGCGTCTGTTGCGCTATCATCTAAAATTTCTTCTATGATAAATGCTTTGTCCATATTTATCTCTTTTCATAGATTAGTTTAACTTAAGCATTTTGTATATCGGTAAAATTTGGATTTTTTTAAATTTGAAAGGAGTAGCTTCCAAGATAAGGAAGCTACTAAATATTATGCTAATTCATCGCTGAAATCAGCATTTGCAAGACGTCTTAACTGACGATATCTTCTTTGCGAATCTGCTTTATTTTGACTAAATAATTCAGCTGCATGTTCTGGATTTAGCTTTTTAAGCGAATTATAGCGAACTTCATTTAGTAAAAACTCTTCATATCTATCCCACTCTGGTTCTTTAGAAGTGATCTTAAGAGGATTTTTTCCTTCTTTTACTAAACGCGGATCATAGATAAATGTAGGCCAATAACCGCATTTTGTAGCAAGTTCTGCTTGATCTCCAGATAAAGATAAGCCGCCTTTAATACCGTGAGCTATACAAGGGGAATACGCTATAACAAGGCTTGGCCCATTATAAGCTTCTGCCGCAGCTATAGCTTTTACTACATTTGCTTGACTTGCGTTTGAATTGATTTGTGCTACGAAAATATTTCCGTATGTCATAGCGATTTGTCCTAAATCTTTCTTTTGAACCGCTTTACCGCTAGATGTAAATTGTGCGACAGAACCACTACGGCTAGATTTTGAGCTTTGTCCTCCAGTGTTTGAATAAACTTCAGTATCAAGAACTAAAACATTGACATTCTCACCGCTTGCTAAAACATGATCAAGTCCGCCATATCCTATATCATAAGCCCAACCATCGCCGCCTATTATCCATTGAGATTTGCGAGATATATATTTTTTCAAGCTAAGAAGATCTTTTACTCCATCAACTTTTTTATTCGCTTCAAGAAGCGGCACTAACATATCTCTTATTTGAGCTGTTTTTGTAATATCTCCTTTAAACTCAATCCAATCTTTATAAAGAGCTGCAAGTGCATTTGGCACTTTATCCATGGTATCTCGCATAATATTTTCTATGCGGTGGCGTATAGTTTCAGTTGCTACTTCCATGCCCATACCGAACTCAGCATTATCTTCAAAAAGCGAATTTGCCCAAGCTACGCCATGACCGTTTTTATTTGACTTACGATAAGGCATAGATGGTGCAGAACCTCCGTAAATCGAGCTGCATCCAGTAGCGTTTGCTACCATCATATGCTCTCCGAATAATCTTGTGACCAAAGTTATATAAGGAGTCTCTCCACATCCAGGGCATGCACCGTGAAATTCAAACAACGGCTGAGCAAATGTAGCTCCTTTCACGCTGTCTTTACTCATCAAGTCATCTTTATATTTTACATTTTTAAATAGATAATCGGCATTTTCTTGCTCACCTTTATCCATCTCTTCACCAAGTGGAACCATAACAAGAGATTTCTCTTTGCTAGGGCAGTTTTGAGCACAAAGTTCGCAACCTGTACAATCAAGAGGACTTACTTGAATTTTATACTTGAACTCTTTTATCTCTTTCCCTTTTGCATCTAAAACATGAGATTTTACACCTTTAGGAGCAGCGCTTAGCTCTTTTTCATCTATAAGAAAAGGTCTAATAACTGCGTGAGGACACACAAAAGCGCATTGATTACACTGGATACAATTTTCCTCTATCCATTTTGGAACCATAACACCTACGCCGCGCTTTTCATATTCTGTCGTACCAGCTTCGAATCCACCGTCTTCATAACCCAAAAATACCGAAACAGGAAGATCGTCTCCGCGTGCTGCGTTCATAGGTTTTACTACTTTTTCTATAAAATCGTCACCTATATATTTATTTTCACTTATAACTTCATCTTTTAATTTTGCCCATTTTGGATCTACTTTAATTTCAACTAATTTATCAGCGCCTTGATCTATGGCTGCATAGTTCATCTCAACTATCTTATCGCCTTTTTTAGCATATGTTTTTTTAGCATACTCTTTCATATAGTTTTGAGCATCTTTAAAGTCGATAATATTTGCAAGTTTAAAAAACGCCGATTGCATAATTGTATTTGTACGATTACCAAGACCTATATCATAAGCCAATTTTGTAGCATTAAGTATATAGAAATTTGCTTTTTTCTGAGCTAATAAACGTTTTACTTTATTTGGAATTCTTTTTACTGTTTCATCGGCATCCCAGATTGAGTTAAGTAAAAACGTTCCTCCATCTCTTAATCCATCTACAACATCATAAATATCAAGATATGCAGCAACGGAGCACGCTACAAAATGAGGATTTGATACTAGATAAGTTGAGCGGATAGGTTTTTTACCGAATCTTAAGTGACTTCTTGTATAGCCGCCTGATTTTTTACTATCATATGCAAAGTAAGCTTGTGCATAAAGATCGGTTTTATCGCCTATAATTTTGATTGAGTTTTTATTTGCTCCGACAGTTCCATCTGCGCCAAGTCCATAAAATAAGCACTCTATACAGTCATCGTCGCTAAGTGATATTTTATCTCCAACTTCTAAAGATAAATTTGTTACATCATCATTTATACCTACTGTGAAGTTGTTTTTTGGCTCATCTTGTTTTAAATTTTCAAATACTGCCACCATCTGAGCAGGATCTACGTCTTTTGAGCTAAGTCCATATCTACCTCCGACTATAGTTGGGGATTTTTTACTTCCATAATACGCTGCTTTTATATCAAGATATAGCGGCTCTCCAAGACTTCCTGGCTCTTTTGTTCTATCTAAAACAGCTATTTTTTTAACAGATTTTGGAATCACATCAAAGAAATATTTCAAACTAAAAGGTCTATATAGATGTACTTTTACTATACCTACTTTCTCGCCTTTGCTTCTTAAATAATCAACAACTTCTTCTAAAGTTTGCGTAACCGAACCCATAGCTATAACAACACGATCAGGCTTTTTATCTCCATAATATACAAATGGTTTATACTCTCGTTTTGTCTCTTTTGAAATTTCATCCATATAGTGAGCTACCACATCTGGAAGATCATCATAAAATTTATTTACCAACTCTCTTGTTTGAAAGTATATATCATCATTTTGAGCAGTTCCTCTTGTTTTTGGACTCTCTGGATTCATACTTTCGTCGCGAAATTTTTGAATAGCTTCTTTATCTACTAACTTATCAAAAACAGAGTAATCAATAACTTCAACTTTCTGAATTTCATGGCTTGTTCTAAATCCATCAAAGAAATGTAAAAACGGTACGCGACCTTTAATAGCAGCCAAGTGGGCAACTCCTGCTAGATCCATCACCTCTTGAACCGAACCTGTTGCAAGCATGGCAAAACCTGTTTGTCTACAGGCATACACATCTTGATGATCGCCAAATATAGAAAGAGCTTGAGCAGCTATAGAACGTGCAGCCACATGAATAACGCCCGGAAGCATCTGTCCTGCTATTTTATACATATTTGGAATTTTTAATAATAAACCTTGAGCAGCAGTATAAGTAGTAGTAAGGGCACCGACTTGCAAGCTTCCATGCACAGTTCCAGCAGCTCCTGCTTCACTTTGCATCTCCACAACTTTAACAGGCATACCAAAAATATTTTTTTTACCTTGAGAAGCCCAAATATCAGTATAATCAGCCATAGGGGAACTAGGCGTTATAGGATAAATACCTGCTACTTCAGTGAAAGCATAAGCCGCGTATGCAGCAGCCTCATTACCGTCCATTGTCTTCATAACTTTATCCATTAGGTTACCTTCCTTTCAATCGTGTAACTTGATTTTATAATTCTACATATATATAACTTAAAGTTTGGCTCCTATTACAATTTAAATTGCTTTTTAAATTTAATTCTTACTTATTTATCGTTAGAGTTATTGTAATTATATATAAAAATACTGAAATAAAAATTAATATAAAAATGGCTTTAAATAATATTATAAATTTGAAATGATATTTACGCGCTCGACCGCTTCTTTTGGATTTTTTTCTACCCAATCACAAATTTTAAATAAATTATCGATCTTCTCGTATCCGCAGCTAACTCCTATACTAATTATATTTGCGCCTTTAGCTGCCATAGCGTCCATAGAAGTATCTCCTATCATATAAGCATTTTGATTTGATTTATTTAAATTTGAAAGAGCTTTTAATATAGGTTCTGGATGAGGTTTTGGATTTATAACATCATCTTTGCCTACTACTGTTTGAAAGTATTTTCCTATACCAAGATGCTCTAATAAACAAATAGAGTATTTTGAAGTTTTAGTAGTTACAACGCCGATATCAGCTATATTGCTAGCTAATTCTACGGCTTCTTTAGCACCGTCTAAAAGCTTTGTTTGCTCTAAATACGTTTTTCTATATGCTTCTTTATAGGTATCTACAAAATTCAAAACAAGGCTATTTGGAACTCCAAGAGAGCAAAACATATAATCAAGAGGATGACCAATTAAAGAGCAAATTTGCTCATCATTTGGCTGAGCAAATCCAAATTTAGAAAACGCAGAGTGGAATCCATTTAAAATAGAACTTGTAGAGTCTATCAAAGTACCGTCTAAATCAAACAATATAGTGGTTTTTGGCAAATTATATCCTATTGTTTTTCATAAACGTGATGCGTAACAACCTGAGGAAAAGGTATAGAAATGCCATTTTCATCAAATGCAAGCTTAACTTCTTCTAACATCTGATGATAAACGCTCCAGTAATTCTCATTGTTTGTCCAAAACTTTGCAGTTAAATTTACACTATTATCGCCTAAACTAAGTACGCCGACAAATGGTGCCGGATCTTTTAAAATAGTATCTTTCTTTTCTGCTATATCTAAAATAATATCTCTTGCCAACTTTAAATCGTCTTTATAATCTATCCCAAAAACAAGATCAACTCTCCTAGTAGGACTCAAAGAATAATTTATAATGCGCGAAGATATAACTTGCGAGTTTGGGATAATTATTATCTTATTATCTCCGGTTCTAAGGCATGTGCTAAATAAATTTAGATCACTAGCAACTCCAACCGAACCGCCTATTTCGATGTTGTCGCCTAATTTGAACGGCTTAAAAAAGATAATAAGAACTCCTGCTCCTACATTTCCAAATGTATCTTTAAACGCCATACCTATAGCCAAACCCACAGCACCCAAAACAGCCACAAAAGACGTAGTTTCTATGCCTAAATTTGAAAGAGCCGCTAAGATAACAAATATAAACAACATAGTTCTAGCACTATTTATTACAAAATTACCAAGCATAGGGTCTATTTTTGTTCGTTTGATTATTTTTTCAAGAACAATGGCAAGTTTGGATATGATCCACTTGCCGATAAAAAAGATAAGAATGGATACTATAAATTTAATAGCGTACTTACTACTAAGTGCAAGTACGCTCATATAGTCAATGTTTTGTATAAAATCCATAGAAACTATTTATTTCTAAATTTAGCTTCAACGCGGCGATTTTCAGCACGTCCTTCTTTTGTAGCGTTTGACGCTATAGGTTGTTCTTCGCCAAATCCAACTGTTGTAATTTTATTTTTACTAACACCCATTTTTTCTAAAGTTGCCGCTACTGCATCTGCTCTTTTGACAGATAGTTTTTTATTATAATCTTCAGGTCCAGTGCTATCTGTGTGACCTTCTAAAATCACTCTATATTCTGGATTTGCTACCATAACATCTGCAACTTCTTTAATTTTTGCTTCATATTCAGGAGTAACTTTTGCACTATCGAATGCAAAATTTGCTTTTAAACTTAAACGGATCACTTTCTCACATCCATACTCATCTACAACAACTCCTTTTGGAGTTCCAGGACATCTATCTACGTTATCTAAAACGCCATCGCCGTCTTCATCACCTATGGCAGGAACTATTTTAGTAGGCGCTGGAGCTGGTTGCTCTTCTACCAAAACAGGAGCCGGAGCTGCCGATCTAGACTCGCCAAATCCAACTGCAAAACCTAAAGTGTATAAAAACGTATTTGATCCATTATTCCAATCAAGTGCATCTCTGGCCTCTGCTTTTAAAGCAAAATTATCTGTAATTTTGTATTTTAGGCCCAAACCAGCTTGAGCAAATCCACCATCTTCTACATCATTGGCTTCTCTAGTAAAATCTTGATAACCAACACCAATTAGTCCATAAACAGAGATAGTATCGGTAATAGCAAAATCTTTTACTAAATTTAAATAATATCTTGTAACATCAGTTTCAAAGCCTACGGGCACACCATTTTTATGCTCAAAACTAACATTTTTTGCATAATCAAAACCAAGCTCAATTTGACTTAGTAAAAACTCATCAAGGTTTCTTGCGATTCTAAGACCTACAAAATTTTGATCGTCTATGCCCTGAGTACCTTCTGGATGAGCATACCCAACGACTGGAGTAAATTCATAGTTATAAGCGTTGGCACCAAAAAGAGCTGACGCGACACATATAGCTAAAGCAATCTTTTTCATTTTCATTTCCTTCTTAAAATTTTTTTGATATTTTAGCACGAATTTCATAAAAAATAGATTTTATTTTTAAAAATTTAAAAAATTATTTGAAATATAAGCGGGAGTAGAGCCGCCAGACAAGCGACTCTATAAATTATTACAAAAAGGAGGTTTTATCTGTTGGACAAAAGAATTATACTTAGTTCTTTTTAACTTAATTATAATTTATCATAAACTATTGCTAAATATATGAATAAATTTGAAAAGATGGTTTGGAAGCCAAAAAAGCTTCCAAATTTGAGAATATTGCGAAATAAAAATTATCTTTTTGAGAATTGTGGACTACGTCTTGCTTTTCTACGTCCGCATTTTTTACGCTCAACAACACGACTATCTCTAGTAAGAAGACCTTGTGGTTTAAGTGCGGCTCTAAAATCAGCATCAATAGCAGCTAAAGCTCTTGAAATTCCGTGTCTTAAAGCTTCTGCTTGAGCAGAGTAACCTCCGCCAATAGTTGTAGCAGTAATATCTATAGACGTCTCTTGTTTAGTAACAAGAAGAGGTTGAACAACTTTTAGCTTAATAGCTTCGTGTCCGCCAAGCCAAGTATTTAGATCCATACCATTTATTATGATTTTGCCACTACCTGGTTTTACCCAAACTTTAGCAACTGCTGTTTTTCTTTTACCTGTTGCGTATGTTGTTGCCATTGTTATTTTCCTTCTTTAGCTATTTGTGCAGTATGTGGGTGTTCATTGCCCGCATAAACTTTAAGTTTTTTAAGCATTTCTTTTCCGAGTTTTGTCTTTGGAAGCATACCGCGAACCGCTAATTTATAAAGTTTTTCTGGTTTATTTACTAATAAATCACCGAATTTTTCACTTTTAACACTGCCGAAATAGCCCGAATGCCTGTGATACAGTTTAGCTTCAGCTTTGTTTGCACCCGTGAACTCGGCTTTACTTGCATTGATGATAATCACATAATCACCGCAATCAACGTTTGGCGTAAATCCCGGTTTATGTTTGCCACGGAGGTAAGTTGCAGCTTCTGTTAGTAATCTACCAAATCTCTTTCCAGCAGCATCAAGAACGATCCAATCGCGTTTAACTTCGCTTGGCTTAGTTATATTTGTCATAATCTTGCCTTTTATTCTTTAATTAGAGTTGGAATTATATCAAGATTTACTTAAATTTTACTGAATTTAAGAATAATTTTAGATTAAATCTACATTTAAAAACTCTACTTTATCGTTTAGAAGATAAATAATTTTCCCGACAACTCTTTTTTGAGGATAAATTTGAGATAAGATGCTCATATATTCTCTAACTTGATCTTCATTTTGAGTTATGAATTTCTTTGAACTTTTATAGTCCATTACTACTATTTCATCATCTCCTATGCAAAGCAGATCAAGTCTTTTGATAACTTGGTTAAATGCGATATCTTGCTCTTTTAAAATATTTTTATCTTTTATTATATTTTTAAACTCAACGCTATTTATCAAATTTAGAACCCTATTTATAATATCTTCTATGCTATTTTTGGATAAAATGGCTCCAAATTGATTTATCAGAGCTATTTTTGCGTTTTTTAAATTTTCTTCTTCAAAATCAAAAATCATTTCAAGACAGTAATGCAGCGCTTCTCCAAAGTATATAGATTCTAAATTCAGCTCATATTCATCATTTTGTTTATCGCTAACAGCTTGTTTTTTTATAGTTTCAAACTCTTCTAGGCGCTCAAGTCCTCCATAAAAACTCATACTTGTTTTACTAGGCTCGATCTTGCCGACGCTAAATGGCTTTAGATCAAGGTAACAAATTTGCTCTTTGGAGCTGGTAAATGCTTTAAAATATGACGGTTTTAAGCCGTTTGAATCCAACTTCGACATAACAATCAAACTATTTTTAGCTCTTGTTAACGCTACATAAAGTTTGTTGATATCCTCTTCATAATCAAGATCTTTGCACTTCTGTTTTAAATTTATAAACTCGCTATCTCCGAGATTTTGGAGTGCACTATCATTTAGCTTTATATCCCATTTTTGCTCTGAATTATTGTATTCGGTTATAAATACGTCTATGTTTGAGCCGGCTCTACTAAGTCTATCGGCTACTATAACGTGATCGAACTCAAGCCCTTTACTCTTATGCACAGTAAGCAAAGTAATACCGCAATGGCTAGTGTCGGCACTTGGAGTTTGATCGTTTTGTATATTAAATATAAAATCAAATATATCTGCATATCCCAAGCTAATCTCATAAAGTTTAAGTAAATTCTTATCAAAACACTCTAAATTCAGATAACTTGCTACAAATTTAAGCGTACTAGCAAGCTCTGCTGTGGCATTTAAGCTCAGCTTGGATTTTTTCTCCCCTATAAACTCGTGAACACTATAAATATATATCTCATCACCGAATAAACAGTATTTAATAAAATCCAAAACGACTCTAACATTAGCTGAGTTTATAAGTAAATTTGAGCCTCCAGTAGCCACCGGTACGCCAGACTTTTCTAACTTATCTTTGATATTTATGATATCGCTATTTTTCCAGCAAAGTATAGCTATATCGTCATATCTAACACCGTTTTTGACAAAAAATTCTATCTTTTGAAAAAGAGTATCATAAAACTCATCGCTAACAAACTCACAAACTTCGACGTAACCTTCATTTTCTAAGCACGATAATTGAGTTTTATAATCTTTTATTTTATTACTAAATGTTTGATTTACAAAATTTACTATATTTTTAGCGCTTCTATAGTTACTCTCAAGACTTAAAGTCTCTATTTGTTTATAGCTGTTTCTTAGTCTAGAAAATAGCTCTTTCCTTCCTCCTCTAAACCTATAAATACTCTGTTTAATATCTCCGACATAAAAAAAGCTTCCTATATCATTTTGCCCACTTCCGCTAAGAGTCTCTTCAATAAGGGGTAAAAGTATATCATACTGAATTATATTTGTATCTTGGAATTCATCTATAAGTATATGTTTTATTCTATCATCAAGTCTAAAATATAGCATATCACTATCTATATTGCCTAATAACTCGTAAACCAGCCTTGTAACATCTATAAAATCAAGCGCATTTTCTTTTTTTATCGCTTCAAATCTACTATATTTATATAGATAAATAAACTTCAAAAGCTCATTGATTTTAAACTGCTCATACTCCAAATAATATTTTTTTAAATTTGAAATAAGCTCATCCCTAATCATCATAAATTTTGCATTTAAAGCGGCTTTTTCAAAATATTTTTTTGAATCAAACTCTTTAATAAGCGGTTTACCGGCGATCTGAGAAACGGTGTTAGCTTCAAAATTTTTCAAGAAATTTTTATCCGATGAAATCTCTAAAGCTAAACTTTTTAACTCACTAAATTTAGCAAAAACATAAGATTCATCAGGAATCTTTGAATTCTCACCAAAACTAGGCAAACTAATGTTTTCATACAGAAGCTCTAGCGTTTCGAATACTCTATTTTTATTGCTATTTGTCTCTTTTATGTAAAATGCAAAGCTTTCTAAAAGATGATTTTGTTTTAAATTTTTTATAAATTCAGACCTTGTTAAACCATTTAAACTAGTTCCCGCTTTGAAATCTGGCATGATACCGAGATTTAAACTAAACTGCCGTAAAATCATCGTAAAAAACGAATCAAACGTAGAAATTTTAAGTTCATTTTTTAAAAAATTACCCATATATTTATCTCTTAAACTCAAAATATCTACAGCACTAAGCTCTAAAATCTTTTCAAGTTCGTTTAATTCGTTTTTTTTACTACTTTCGTGCAAATTGCAAAAAGCATCTATAATACGACTTTTCATCTCATTTGCCGCTTTTTTTGTAAATGTTAGAGCAAGAATTTTTGCTATATCGTTGCCTTGCAAAATAAGAGCTATAAATCTAACGGACAAAGCAAATGTTTTTCCACTTCCTGCGCTAGCCTCTAAAGCCAAATAACGCGAAAAACTCATTTTAGTTCCTTTTTGCAAAAAACAAAATACGCACAGTATTGGCACGCTTTTTCATTTCTATCAAAACAAACTTCATTTTTGAACTCATCTTTAAGACCGTTTATACACTGTGCTAGCTCATCCGTATTAGTATCATTTGGTATAAATTTATACTCATTTTTTATATCATAGTAAAATGATATACTATTGTGTCCGAATAAAGCTTCATAAAATGATAGTTGAAAAGATTTTTTAGGCACTGTTCCGCTTTTATAATCTATAAGCATAAAAGTATCTGCACTTTTATCTATTCTGTCTATTTTACCGGTGATCTTAACACCGCAAAACTCGTTTTTAAGCTCTTTCTCACACTCAAAAACGCTAAATCCGGAGTTAAAATGAGTATTTTGACTCTCTTCAAATTTCGCTAATCCGGCTTTGAAAATTTCACTATCTAGCGTATCTATTGTATTTTCATACTTTTTAAATAACTCTAAAAACTCTTTTTTCACGAATTTAGTTTTAAATTTAGAAAAATATTCTTGCAAAGCAGAGTGAATTGTACTTCCTAAATGACTTGAAATATCTTTATCAAATCCACGATATTCCTTAATGCCCAAAATATAACGGTAATAATACTTTCTTTTACAAGCAAGATAAGTATTAAGGCGGCTAAATGATAACTCCGTAGCGAAAAAATCATGTCTTAAATAGATATCTTTTTTTTCTAAACTAAGCTTTATTCCGCCTGATTTAAGTGAGTTTAGATACGCATTTTGAGTATATTTTTCATCGATTCTAAAAGAAAAATCCCTAGCAAAACGCGACAATATAGACTCTTCGTCGCTAAGATATGATATGCTTACTTTTTTTGCACGATTTATGAGGCTTTCATAATAAAATCTCTGTAAATTTTCTCTATCTTGATGGCTGATGAGTCCCGCTTTTTTTCTCACAGATGAGCTTAAAAACATCTCCTTTTGGCTACGTTTTGGAACAATATCATCATTAAAATCTATAATAATTACCCCATCATAATTTCCGCTTCTACTTTCTAAAACACCCATTACAGTGACTTCTGCGCCACCTACAATACTTAATTTTGCTTCTTTTAAATTCATCAAAAATATCTCAAATAAATTTCCAAATCTAAGAGATGTATTTTGTAAAAGCGCGCCTATTAAAAACGCTTCATTTAACAAAATAGTTTTTACTTCAATACTCAATGTAAATTTAGAAATAATACTAGAAATAGCGGAATTAAACCTATCAAAATCACAACTTTGATTATATATTTTATTCAAATTTGAATAAAGATCCGTATCAAATTTAAAATAATTTAAAGCCGAAATCAAGCTATCAAGACTACTATTTTTTGATAGATAACTTTCATCGTATTCATAAACTAAATCTTGATCCAAGGCAGATTTTAGTGTATTTAAAAGAACAAATACCGGCTCAGTCGTAAAACTTTTTCCCATAGCGTAATTTAGCATATTACGCTCATCTGCATTTTTTAAAATCTCATAAAAACTCTCATCTGGTAAAACCACGGCTATCTTTTTTGGATCTATTCCGCAGCGTACAAAATTAGAAATCTCGTCAAAAACATAAGCACACTGCAAACTTCTTATAGAAAAACTTTTTAGCTTTATGTCTGTATTTTTTTCTATTTTCACCTTAGAAATAACTGTTTTTCGGCTCAAATTTAAAACATAATCAAAGCCGATCTCAAAACTAGTTTCACAAATTTCGCTTATGCTTTCGATAGTTTTTTGATTAAATTTACTTGAACTAAACTCTATAATAACACTTACGTATTTTGAAATCTCGCAAAGTATATACCAGTCTAATTTTGAAAATATACCGTCTAGTTTTATTTTGATCTCATCGTAATTCTTTATAAAATCATAATTTATTTGATACTCGTCAGGAAGAGAGATATCATCGTAAAATCCGGCTTCTTTAAGCATAATAAGATAAAGTTTTAAAAGCTCCTCAAGTATGCTTAGATGCTCATCATAATTCGCATACGTATCGCTCCTAACAAGATCTTTTATGCTCACAAATTCCCTTTTTAACTCTTTAAAAAAGGAAAATAAATAATCGCTATTTTTTAAAAATGCAAAAAACTGCGATCCTACATTTATCACGCTGGAGATATTTTGTACGCTTTTTGCAGCCTTTTGCATTATTAAAAGTCTATCTATTTGACTAGCTTTTTTTAAATTTGGAACTATAACAATTTGTTGTTCAAACCGAGCGATAGTTATAGCTTTGGAGACTAAAGAGTTTGAGCGTGAATTTATAATGTAAAACTCACGAACATTTCTTGATGAGCTAAGGACGTTTAAAATCCTATTTGGCGTATAATTCAAATTTAAAAAATCCTACACTATCGTCATTCGCAGCTAGTTTCATCATAACTTGCCATCTGCCTGGCATAGTTAAATTTAGATCACTAATTCTAAATTTATTATCTTCTAACTTAAAATTTAAACTCTTATTAAATTGATTAGTATCTGGTCTAGAAAGCAGAAGTTCGGCTTTTAAATTTGTAGCATTTGTATCAAAAACTAGCTCAACATTTTTATTTTTATCTACTACCGGAACTATTTTGTTACGCCTTAGTTTTTGAGGTTCATTTTGATTTAGAAGTCCGTCTATATAAATAGTAGCATTTTGATTAAATTTAAAATCTTGATCAAATTTAGCCTGCTTGATCTGGATCTCGTTGTATCCGTTTTCTACATTTTGGTATTTATCAAAATAGAAATTATCCAAATGAACCGGATAATCCAGTGAATAATAGACAGTATAAATACAAGCACATACTATAGCAAATATAGATAGCAAAATCCCATATGGCCAAAAAGTTTTTCTATTTTGCATAAATTACCTTTTTATTTTTCTTATTGCAAATACGACTATGACAAGTATAATCGAACCATAAATTAAATATCTAAAGATATTAATAGTGTTTCTATTTGAGTTTCCAATGGAGCTTTTTAAAACTACACCTTTGGAGTCTGCTATCCTATCTGCTATATCGGCGTAGCCATTTAACATAGCTGCGTTGTATATATCTTTGCCTTTATTTGAAACTAGTATCGGAAGGATAGATCCACTTTCTGGATAAGGACTAAGAACAGCTTCTTTATCAAAAAGCGAATTGGCATCGTTTGAAGTGTAGATATCTACTTTGCCAGTTGTAGCTCCGGCTTCTTTAGGAACTAATACAAGAATAACATATGGAGGCTTTAAATTACTTTTAAAAGGCTTAATAGCTTCATCGATACTTGCAGCGTTCAAATTTGAAAAAGTAATCAAATCCAAAGTGACACCTGTTGTCTCTTTTAACTCTGCGCCCATCTCATTTAGTTTAGATTTTATAGGCTCGCTTAAAACTCCAGCATTATCTATGGTAGCAGCATTAAGACCAAAGCTACAAAGAGCGGCTAAAAAACCGCTCTTTAACAAAGTTATTAACTTCATCCTAAAAATAGGCTATTTGGAGTTAAAACCGACCAAGCAGTTATAGCCGCTGTGATTATAAGACCAACAACTATCAATGATTCTAATACATTTGACATTTTTACTCCTTTATAACCATTACTTCTGAGGTTTGCTTAGTACTGCTTTTCATCTGTACAGATGCAGGATCGACTAACTTATATGGTTTTTGCATAACATTTTGTTGTGATAAAATACCAAGATATGTTAAAACCACTAAAATAGTTAGCAAAAGCACAGTAGCGATCAGCATTCCAGATACTCCGCTTATTCCAAAAACGGATCTATTTGTATTTTCCATGCTACTCCCCTTTCGAAAGCGAAATTACATATTCGCCGACAGCTTTTTCTTGAGTCTCATTAAGTATTCCTGAGCCGGTGAATTTTGGCATATGTCCTATATTTCCTATTTTACCGCGATTAAGAACATCTACGACAAATGATCCCGAACCATATTTAGTAAGATCTGGAGCTTGTCCGTCCATACCCTTACCATCATCTCCATGGCAAGCTGCACAAGTAGGCCATGCTTCTCGTCCGGCTGCTACTAAATTTTCATTATAAGTAGATTTTATAGCTGAAATCTCTTTAGCAACAAAAGCTGCTACAGCCTTAGCAGTAGGTTCATCTACCATACCGCCTGGCATCTCTCCTAGAGGATAGTCAAGCCCTTTTGAGCCATTTACGACAACATCATAAATAGCTTTTTCGCTTCCCCATATATTTAAATCTGCAGCTTTGCCGTTTATACCATCACCTGTGATACCATGACAGCTAGAACATTGCACTAAAAAAACTTGTTCTCCTATAGCTTTTAGCTCCTCAGCGCTAGCACCTTCAAATTTAGCTTGAAAACTCTTATTATAAGCTTTCACTTCTTCATTGTACTCCCCGATTTGAGAGTATGAATTTAAAGGATAACCTAATAAAAAATACCATATTGCCCAAACTATAGTAAGAACAAATACAATAGCCCAGCCAATCGGTAGTGGATTTTTATATTCACCTATTCCATCCCAATTATCTTCACTAAGCTCGCCGCCTTCTTTTTTTTCTTTCATCAGCTTAAATAGCCTACCAACGACAATAAGTGTCAATAAAATGATAACTATAGCGCCAAGAATAGAAAGCGAATTTACACTATCTTCAAGATTAAACCATTTCATTTTTCAACGCTCCTCTTAGCATTATTGTTATTAGTAGAAACATTTTCTAAGATATCATCACGTAACTCATCTTTAAGAGCTAAATTCGAATACTTTTCATAATCTCTTCTACCTGACTTTTCAGATTTTTTCAGATGAAACCAATAGCCATAAAGTAATACAACCATAGCGACCAATAAGACAAAATAGCCATATGCTTGAAGCTCTCTTATAGTTTCTACACTCATAACATAAACCTTATTTTAAGCTATTCAAGTATGCTATAAGTGCTACAATTTCGCGAATTTCGCCTCTTGCAAATGCATCTTTAACATCTTGATCTTTCATTTGTCCAACTATAGCCGCCGCTTCTTCTTTTACCATAGCTTGAGTTGCTTCCCAAGTGCCAAGTTTTGGCATATCTTCAGCATCATATGGTACGTTAAATACTTTTTTGATAGTAAATGCCTCAGCATAAGCAGTCTCTATATCAGCATTTTTATTAAACATATGTTTATATGCCGGCATAATAGATCCCGGCACTACGCTTGTTGGATCTTTCATATGGTTTTCATGCCAATCTGTACTTCTATAGTTACCTATACGCCATAGATCAGGACCTGTTCTTTTAGAACCCCAAAGAAACGGTCTATCATAAGCGTATTCGCCACTGATTGAGTACATTCCGTATCTATCTGTTTCTGATTTGAATGGTCTAATTAACTGCGAGTGACATGCGTTACAACTATCTTTTATATATATATGACGACCTGCTAATTGTAAAACGGTATAAGGTTTTCTACCTTCTACAGGTCTAGCACGATCAGCAAAATCTGGCAATATCTCTATAATACCAGCGTAAGCTATAAATATAAATACAAATACCGCAAAAAAGAATGGATTTTTTTCTAACCAACTAAACATTCATTCCTCCTTACGCAGCCATAGGTGAAGCACTAACTGGTTCACGCTCAACTGGTTTGCTTGATGAAATTGATTTGATTATGTTATAACTAAACATAAAGAAGCCTATTAAGTATAGCAATCCGCCTATAGCTCTTATCCAGTAATATGGGATTAGAACCGTAACGGTATCTATAAATGAATACGCAAGATTACCGTACTCATCAGTAGCTCTCCACATCATGCCTTGAGTGATACCTGCGATCCACATTGAGGCAAAATATAGAACTATACCTGTTGTTTGAATCCAAAATTGTGCTTCCATTAAAGATTTGCTATAAAGCTCTCTTTTAAACACACGCGGAGTCATATGATAAAGTGCCGCCATAGTCATAAATCCGACCCAACCAAGAGTTCCATCATGGACGTGTCCAGGTATCCAGTCAGTAAAGTGAGCTAGAGCATTTACAGATTTTATAGAAAGTATAGGTCCTTCAAGAGTAGAGAACATATAGAATGTACTCGCTAGAACCATAAATTTAATTAGAGGATTCTCTCTTAATTGTCCCCACTCGCCCTTCATAGTAAGAAGCATATTTATAGCAGAACCCCAACTAGGAAGTATCAAAACTACTGAGAATATCGATCCCATAGTTTGCATCCAATCTGGAACTGTAGAATAAATAAGGTGGTGACCGCCGGCCCAAAGATAAACAAACATTAAACCCCAAAATGAAAATAATGAAAGCTTATAACTGAATATCGGCTGTCCACTCTCTTTTGGTAAAAAGTAATAAATTTGAGCTATTATAGCTACGGTAAATACGAACGCAACGGCGTTGTGTCCCCACCACCATTGTACTAAAGCATCGTTACTTCCTGCATACATAGATACCGAATGAAGCCAACTACCCATGCCAGAAACTAGACGAGTAGGAACCTCCATGTTATTAAATAGATAAAGCATAGCAACACCTAAAAAGGTAGCTATATAATACCAAAGAGAGATGTAAAGAGTTTTTTCACGACGAATTCCGATAAGTCCAAATATCGAAACCCCCCATAATACCCACACTATAACAACTAGTATATCTATAGGCCATTCTAGCTCGGCATACTCTTTTGAAGTAGATAATCCGGCAAATAGACTAACTACTGCTAAAGCGATTACTATAACATATAACCAAAAATGCAATTTTCCTATAAACATTAGGAATTTCGACTCGTTCATTGAGACTTTTAGCACTCTTTGACCGATATAATACCAGGTAGCAAATATACCTGACAACATGAATCCATAGACCACGCCATTTGTATGAAGCGGTCTTAAACGGCTAAATGTTCCGTATTCACCAGCTAGGTAGTTTAGATCTGGGTATGCCATTTGAAAAGCTATCAAAGTTCCTACACCCATACCTACTATACCAAATATAATAGTGGTAAACATGAAGTACTTAGCGACTGTATAGTCATAATTTAATGCATTACTTGGCTGCATCAAAAAGTTCCTCCTGTCATTTTTTTATGTTATCCTGAAAAAAACATAACTTTGCAATTATAAGGTAAATAAAATATAAATTTTCTTAAAAAGATTAATTTTGTATAAATTATAACTCTATAATTACCCTTAAAAGCGCACTTTTACCTTATAAATTTTTTACAAATTTGTTTCTATTTTATATCCGAGTCCCGGAATATTTTTTATTAAATTTGCTCCTACTTTATCACGGATACGTTTTATAAACGTTCTAATCGCAGCGTCACTCACCTTTTCTCCAACCCAAACACTATTTTTTATCTCCTCATGAAGCACTAATGTACCCAATCTTTTTACTAAAATAGAGATAAATGCCAACTCTTTTTTTGTAAGAGCTATCTCTTCTTGATTTCTTACTAAAACTCTTTTTGTCTTATTAAATGAATAACCACCGCCTATTTCTACTATATTTGTAGTGCTGATCTTATCTTGAGCCAAAACTGATATAGCTTCAAACAACTCTTCCATATCTATAGGTTTTATTATGTATTTATCTATGCCGATTTCTATAGCTTTTAGTAGTTTTTCTTTTTCACTAAATGCACTTAAAATCACTATAGGAGTATCTTTTGATATATCTCTAATCTCTTTTGACATATCAAGACCGTCCATTATAGGCATAGAAATATCGGTTACTATAACATCTGGATTAAATTTTTTGAATTTCTTAAGTCCTTCATCTCCGTTGCCAGCTAGGATGACTTTTGCAAAAATTCCCTCCATAGCACTGCCCATACTAGTTCTTATCTTGTCTTCGTCTTCTACAAATAGAACCGTAAGACTCTTTAATATATCACTCATCATTATCTCCTTTTTCTACTAAAGTCGGTATTTTTATCTCAAAACAAGTTCCAAATTTAACGTTATGCACACTTATATCGCCATTAAATTTTTCTATAATCTTTTTGTTCATATAAAGCCCAAGCCCAGTTCCTACTATAGGATGCTTTGTAGTAAAGTACGGCTCAAAAATTTTATCTTTAATATCTTCTTTTATACCTCCAGCATTATCTTGTATTTTTAATATCACAAAGCCTTTGCTCTGTTTTACTGAAACTTTTATCAATTTATTATCTATATTTATCTCTCTAAAAGCATCTCTAGCATTTGTAAAAAGATTTACAAAAACTTGAGCAAGTTCATTTTTATATCCGGTTAAAAAAATATTCTTATCATAGCTAAAATCAAGTTTTATACCATCTTTTTCAAGCGTTCTTTGAAGCATTATGGCAGCGTCTTCTACTGCGCTAGAAACTAAAAAACTCTCTTTTTTAGTATTAGAATTAAAAAAATTACGAAAATCTTCTATAGTGTTACTCATACCTTTTATAACTGTTTTTGAGTGATCATATATATCTAAAAATTCGCTATTAGGAGTATTTACGGCTTGCTTTAATCTAAATAAATCTATACTCAACTCATTTAACGGTTGTCTCCACTGATGAGCTATATTTGCTAGCATTTCACCCATATTTGCAAGTCGGCTTTGCTGAAACATAAGCTTGGTTTTTTCCTCATTTTTTGCTACTTCTTGAAGAACTCTTTGTTCGAGATTTTTATTTAGATCTATGAGTTTTTTGGTCTGTTCTGCTACTTTTTGCTCTAGTAACGAGTTTAAATCCGTCAATTCGTTTTGTGTTTTTAAAAGTCTCTCATTGAGGAGAACGACCTCAGTTACGTTATGACGTATAGCAACAAACTCTTCTATATTTCCTTTCTCATCTAGTATAGGAATAATAGTTGTATTTAGATAAAATGCGCTGCCGTCTTTAGCTTTATTTTTTACTATGGCTCTATGGACTTTTTTTGCTAAGATCGTTTCCCAAAGAATTTTAAAATTTTCGCTTGGAACATCTGGATGGCGGACTATACTATGAGGTTTTCCGATAAGCTCTTCCCTTGTATAGCCGCTGATTTTACAGAATTCGTCATTTACAAAAGTAATGTAACCCTCAATATCTGTTTTAGAAACGATATTACTTGTATCGATAGCAGCTTGATACTGTTTTAATCTTTCACTTAAATCAATCATTTTATAGCCATAAATCCTAAATATGATAAATATACACCATAAATCGCTATGATAACAGAAGTAGCTATTGTCATTGTGTGTTTGAATTTAGCACTTACAAGACCAACCGTACCGCTAAAAATCAACATAACAGGTAGAGTACTAAGACCAAATATAAACATCACAAGAAAACCGTTAAAAATACTTCCGCTACTAAGAGATAACGCCAAAAAATAATAAACAACCCCACAAGGCAATAAACCATTTAAAAAACCTAATATCATGAAAGACAGAGCGTCATTTCTTTTGCTAAACTTTTTAAAAAAACGCATTATTAAATTTCCTATTTTATCATTTTCTATAAAAGCTAACAGCTTTCCGCGCTTTATCAAAGCTATAGATAAAATAACTAGAAAAACACCGACGATAAAAAACACAAATCCTTTGGTTTTTAAATTTAATATCACGATAGAACCAAAAAAACCAAAAAAAATCCCCAAGCAAACATAAGCAAAAACTCTACTTAAATGATAACTGATACTAAGAAAAACTATCTCTTTTCTGGTTTTATTTGATAATTTAGCATTATATGCCATTACAAATCCGCCGCACATTCCTATACAGTGCGATATACTAAACATAAGAGCAATGCTGATAATGCTAAATACCGTACTTATATCCATTATAGTATTTCAATAAAGTTTTTAAATATATATTTGCTCTCGTTAGGACCACTACTGGCTTCTGGATGGTGTTGCACCGAAAATACTTTACCGCCGTTATATCTAACACCTTCTATAGTGTTGTCAAAAAGATTTCTATGAGTAACAGTTGCTACTTCACTTATGGTTTCAGGAACATTATAATTATGATTTTGAGCAGTTATCTCTATACTTTTTGTTTCTAAATTTAAAACCGGATGATTTGCGCCGTGTTGTCCGAATTTAAGCTTATAAGTCTCATACCCATAAGCATTTGAAAGTAATTGATGTCCAAGACAAATTCCGAAAATAGGAAGATCTGCGGCTATAAGTTTTTTTATCTCGCCTATCTCATTTACAAGCATTTTTGGCTCGCCTGGACCATTGCTTAGAAATACTCCATTTATCTCGCCTTTTTTAAATTTGTCTATCAAAAAATCAGCTTTAACATTATGCGGATAAACTTCTACCTCAAGTCCCGCTTCACACAATTCATTTAAAATATTTCTTTTTACGCCATAATCTATGACCGCAACTTTTTTACCGATAGAACTCAAATTTCCATAGCTTTGTTTTTGATGTTTCCATGAGTTTTTAGAGTGAATATATGGCTTTTTAGTACTTACTATACTAACATAGTTTATCTCGTCTATACGCGCACTATTTTCTAATTCATGTTTTAAAATCTCTTTATCGCTTATCTCAGTCGATACAAAAGCTCTTAAATTTCCACTGTCTCTTAACATTTTTGTAAGATATCTTGTATCTAAATCATAAATTCCAAATTTACCTTGATCATAAAAAAATTTCTCTAAGCTTTTTTCACTTCTAAAATTACTTGGGGTTTGATTAAAATTACGCATAAAAACTCCACTAGCGTGGATTTTTGCACTCTCTTCATCATTTTCATTTACTCCCACTATACCTATTTCTGGCATAGTAAAAATTATAAATTGTCCGGCGTAGCTAGGATCGGTTATTATCTCTTCATAACCTGTTAAAGAGGTATTAAATACAAGCTCGCCAAAAGCACTTCCGCCTTTTCCGAACGCTTTTGCTTCTAAATAAACTCCATTTTCTATATAAACATAAGCTTTCATTATATCATTCCTTTTTTGTGTAGCTCTTCTTCATAAAGCTTTTCAAATATCAAATCATACTCATCGGTACCAGCAATGAGCTTTCTTTTGTAATTTGCAAGCCTGTCTAATACAATATCTTCTATATCTTCATATGATTTTAAATAATTTTCTATTGCGCCATAAATTATGTTTTTAACACGGTTATCAGATACGCTATAGTCTATGAGATCTTTTTTCCATAAAAGCTCTAAAATTTCATGAGAAACGCTACTATATCTATCCTCGTAAGATAAAATTACGCCAAAATCCTTTGCAAGTTTTTTCTTTATAAGCCAAAACATATTTTTTCTATCAACTTGCATAAAATCCATCTCGTTTTCATTTTGATCTAGCACCTCTTTTACTTTATCTTCAAGTGCTCTTTCTTTATTAATATCATTTTCCAATATGCTTTGTACTACGCTGGCAACTGGCTCGATGCCGCTTTTAAAACTAACAAAACCACAATTAAAAAGGTCTAATCCAACTTTTCTTGCTATATAAGGTGCGTGTGGTAATTTGATTCGCATAAACAGCCTTTCATTATTTTGTAACAATTTTATCTAAAAAAACGTAAAAGTTAGTTAAAGGTATGTGACATTACTCAAAGCTATATGAATTTTTGTATATTTTTTTATAAATTTAAAAGTTAAAGTTCATTTAACAGAACTATTATTGTCCGTAAATAGATCGTCTTTTTTTAGAATTTCGGTAAGTTCCGCCGCTGTCGCCGGATCCATTTTTGAGAGTATAGACGATATTTTTTTTGGCTCAAGCGCATAAAGTATTTTAGCTGCTTCGTCTCTAGGAAGTGAGCTTATAATATTTGCAGCAGGAGAATCTTTCATTTTTGCATATACTTCTAAAACTTTATCGGAAGTCATTGTTTTCAACTCCTCTAAAATTTTTTCATTTTTTGCAAGCATATTTTTTATATTTTCCTCTTTTTTTGAAATTTCATCTAGCGTTCTATTTACATCAAGCTCTTTTTTTGAAATTTCAGCCTCTCTTTTATCAAACAAGGATTTTGTAGCGGCTCTGTAAGCTTCTAACTCTTGTCTTGCACTGTCTATGCGTTCAAACTCGCGTGTTATCTCAGCTTTTTTAGCTTCATATATAGCATCCCAGTCATCTGCGGCTATTAAATTTAAACTTACAAATAAAAAACAGAAAACTAAGGCAAATTTCATTTTGCGTCTTTCATAAAAGAGTATCTTTGAACGGCAATTTCATCAAGATCTTTTGCTTCTTGTTTTTTTATCTTAGCTATCTCTTTTGCGGTTTCTTCTTTTTCTAAATATTTCATCTTTTCTAACTCTATATATGCTTTTTTATGTTGAAATTCGTAATGAACGATCTCTTTTTGATTTAAGATTATTTTCTCTTTTATTCTCTCTTTTTGTTCTCTCAAAAGCTTCTGCTCTTCTAGATTTATCTTTATATCCGCAGAACTACCGCCACGTGGGAATCTATGCAAATTTAACTCATCTATAATGGCGCCCATAGACTTTTTTAGCTCTTTGTCTAAAGCCCTGCATTTAGCAAGGCTTAGCTCTATTTTATTAACGTTTTCTTCTTTTACTTTTACTACTTGCGTAAATTTGTTATTCATCTTACGATAGTATCATTTCTCTCTGGACTTGTTGATATAAATCCGATTTTTACACCGGTTAATTCTTCTATTCTCTCTATATACTTTCTAGCATTCAAAGGTAAATCCTCATATTTTTTGATGCCATTTATACTATCCCAACCTTCTAATTCCTCATAAATAGGAGTTGCATTTTGGAGATCTGAAGGAAAATAATCTATAACTTCGCCTTTATACTCATATGCTTTACAAATTTTAACATTTTTAAATCCATCTAAAACATCAAGCTTCATCAAAGCGTAAGTATCTACTCCATTTAGCCTTGAAGAGTATTTTATACCGACAACATCAAGCCAGCCGCAACGTCTTTTTCTACCTGTTGTAGTACCAAACTCTTTACCTATCTCGCATAGATTTTCACCATCACTGCCAAGATCTTCGGTAGGGAAAGCACCATTTCCGACTCTAGTTGAATATGCCTTTATGATACCGATAACTTTGCCTATGCTTTTTGGACTAAGGCCCAAACCGGTGCAAGCCCCTGCAGATACGGTATTTGAGCTAGTCACGTATGGATATGTTCCGTGATCTATATCAAGAAGAGTTCCTTGCGCTCCTTCAAGCAAAACTTTTTTATTATCATCCATAGCTCTCCATAAAAGCTCGGTTGTATTTGTGATAAAAGGAGCTAAAACATCTTTAAATCTAACCAAATCAGCTAAAATTTTGTCTTTAGGAGGTATTTCTATACTAAGAGCGTCAAAATACGGTTTATTTGATTCAAAATCTTTCATAAGACTCTCACAAAGTGCTTTTGGATCTAAAAGCTCACCTACTCTATGTCCGCTTCTGCTGATTTTGTCTGAATATGCAGGTCCTATACCTTTACCAGTAGTACCTATAGCTTTATCACCTTTTAGTCTCTCTTTGGCTTGATCTATTAATGAGTGATGAGCTAGGTTTAGATGTGCTCTATCGCTTATAAAAAATCTACCTTCTAAATGATCAAACTGAGCCATCTCGCTAATCAAAACTTCAGGATTTACAACGACACCGTTTCCTATAATATTTATAATATTTTTATGTAAAATTCCGCTTGGAACTAAGTGTAAAGCGTATCTCATACCATCAACCCATATAGTATGTCCTGCATTATGTCCTCCACCGCTTCTACATACTACGTCATAATTTTGTGAAAGCATATCTACTATTTTGCCCTTGCCTTCATCTCCCCATTGTATTCCAACAATCAAATCCGCCTTTGTCATAAAAAGTCCTTTATTTACTTAAATTTTCTATCAAAGCGTCACTAAAAATAGCAAAACCAACAGAAACTTTGCCATCTATCTCATAGCTGCCGCCGCCACTTAAAATATAATTATCGCATAAAAACCTAAAAAATAGCTTATCATAATATCTCATTTTAGAATAATAGAGCGGTGCATACACTCTATTTTCATATCCGCTAGCCAAATCTTTTATCGAATTTAAAGGCTCTCTTAGCTCAGATGGAACTATTTTTATAACCTCATCGATATCTTTATCGTTTTTTATATTTGCTAATCTATTTAACCAGTTTAAATTTTGATTCAAAATCAACTCAAGTCTTCCGTTTTCAAATACGCTAATTGGCAAATCCAGAAGTTTGCATATTATTTTCGGAATTTCTATATTGCTGATTTGTAAATGAGGCTTTATGTGAAGCTCGTCAAATAGTTCTGCGGCTATATTTATACATTTTAATAAATCATTAGAATCTAAAATTTCGGCTCCGATTTGATAAATTTCACTACTAGGATACTTAAAAACAGGCTGGATATAAAACCATTTTTTCGTACTCATATCTTTGAGTCTTTTTGTAGCTATTCTTACTACATCTACCGTGCTATCGGCCCTTAAACTTATCTCGTGATTTGTACTATCTGAAAATCTTAATAGCTTTTGAGGTGCTACGCTTAAATGCTGATGATAACTAAAATACGGAGTTATAATCTCACTAAATCCATACTTTTCTAAAATCACACTAGCCCTGTTTTCTATATCTCTTTTTAATTTAGCACTATTTCCAAAATACAACTTTGAGCCGTCTGGAATTTCATGTTCATAAATAATCTTATTTGTATAATTCAAATTTATTCTCCGATTATGGTGTTTAAAATATTTAATTTTTTATGTTCTAACTCATTTAGCAAATACGCTATCTCCTCTTTGTTTATAAAATTACTACTAAATACCAAAGTTATAAGTTTATCTGCTTCTTTGCAGGATTCCGGCACTTCTTTTAGCCTATCAAACTCGTCATATACTTTTCTATAAGTAGAGTAATCAAATATAGAAGTGTTATAATTTTCTATAGATATTATAATCTGCTTAATAGCATTTATTTGATATATGATAAATTTATAAAGCGGTATCTTTTCTAAATTTGGATTAAAAACTCGTTTAATATAAATTGTATTTATCATATCTGATATATCATCTTTAAATATCGGTTTGCTTATAAAATTGCCTTGTAGCTCTACAAAGCCTATATTTGCAACTATGTTGTAGATATACTCATTTTCTACACCTTTAATTATAGCACGTTTTTTAAACGCGCTACATATATTTAATATAGTCTGCAACATATCTACATTATCTGCTCTATCAAGCAGCTCAAGAGCATATTTTTTATTTATTTTATATGTATTTGTAGGAGCAGTTTTCATAGTGTTAGCAAGTGATAAGCTTGACCCAAAATCATCAAATACAAACTTTATACCTAGATCTTCATATATTACTAAATTTAATATCTCGTTTTCAATATCTTTTACCGACATAGCGTCTGTTATCTCTATTTCAAGCATATCAAATCTTAAATCGCTATTTTTATAAAGATCTTTAAATTTAGCAAAAAAGATCTCGTCGTTTAGCTGTTCAAACGGTATATTAATACTTAATTTTATCCCTTTATTAAAAATATCTTCAGAATCTCTAAGAGCATTTATAATAATCCATATAGTAAGTTCATCAAACCAGACTTTATCGCTAAATATATGCAAGAAATCCACAGGAAGCATTATACCTTTTTGCGGATGTTTCCATCTAAGAAGAACTTCAAAACTTGTGATTTTCGCATCTTTTATATTGACTACTGGTTGGTACATCAAGAAAAACTCATCGGAATCAAATTTATCTTTAGATAATAAACTCTCATTATACTGGTTAAAAATTTCATCTCTATTTTCATCAAATATATAATATCTATTTTTACCAGATAACTTAGCATGATACATCGCCCAATCTGCTCTTTTTAATAGATCTTCCATAGATATATCACTATGTCTATCATAAAATGCTACGCCTATGCTTGTGCTTACTTGAATTTTGTTGCTATTGATAACCGTTTTATCACGAGCGGCTAAAAGCATATCGTCTAAGATCTTAATAAGAGCATTCTCATCGCTTACATCATTAATGAGAGCTACAAACTCATCTCCTCCAAAACGCGCTATCAAATTATCGCCATTTGATATAATACCTTGCATACGACTAGATATAGCTACTAAAAGCCCATCTCCGCAATTATGCCCATAAGTATCATTTGCTTTTTTAAATCCGTCTAAATCCAGATATATAACAGCTATTTTTTTGCCGTTCTCTTTAACGTTATTCATAGCTATAGCAAGTTTTTCTAATAATAAAAATCTATTTGGAAGCTTTGTAAGAGAATCATAATGAGCTATTTTTTCTAATCTTGTTTCATTCTCTTTAATATACGTAATATCATAAAATATAGCAACATAATGCTGAACTTCATCAAGCTGATTTTTGACTGCACTTATAGTTAGAATTTCTGGATATATTTGACCGTTTTTTCTTTTATTCCAAATTTCACCGCGCCAAAAACCGCTTTGCTTTATATCTGCCCATATTTTAGCATAGAATTTATTATTATGACGATCTGATTTTAGCATATTTGGATATTTGCCTCTTACTTCTTCTTTGCCGTATCCAGTGATTTGAACAAAAGCGTCATTTACATCTAATATCAAACCGTTTAGATCAGTTATCATAATGCCTTCTCTAGAGTAAGAAAATACACTAGCTATGAGCTGCAACTGTGCTTCAGACTCTTTTTTGATGGTGATATCTTCAAGCATTCCAGATATCAAATTTGGAGTTCCATCAAGATTAGATGTCGCGGTTTTTGCTTTTATGCATACCCAAATATATCTTCCATCTTTAGCTATACATCTGATCTCGGTATTTATGCTTGGACTAAGTCCTTTTAGATAGTTATCCCACGCTAAAACTACTTTATCTAAATCGCTTTTATATACTATTTTTGATATATTTTCAGAGTTAATAACTCCTAGATCATCACTATTTCGATATCCTAGTAAATTTATAAAGCTATTTGAAAATGTATATACACGCTTTTTAATATCATATTCAAAAGACATTCCAGAAGTAGCCCAAAGTAGATTTTGGTACTTATTTATCTTATCTTTAAATATATCTTCTGTAAGCTTTTGATTTGTACTATTAAACATAAACACAGTAACAAACATATCGCCGTTTGCATCTTTTGATATCTTGATAAATACTTTAAACCAGTCGTAATTGCCGTTTGAAAGCTTTATACGACAAAGCCTATCAAGCTCATTATCCGTCTCGTAAGGCGTATCTATAAGCTTCATTCTATGTTTTATATCTACAATTAAATTTGCTATATCTTCTTTATGAATTGTACTTCTAAAACTAAAATTTTTAAATAAAATATCTTCGATGTTATATCCTAATATATCAGATACGTTATTAGAAATTTGAATTATTTTCCAGTTTTCATCTACTTTAAAAGTAGCTATTAATATAGGGCTTGAGAGCAATAGATGTTTCTCTTTATTTAAATTTTCTATCATTTTTTGATTTTCGGTTGCGTCCCAAATAATCATAAAATAAAAATCATTTAAATAAGAGCTTACCGGAGTGATTTTTATCTGAACTATTTTTAGATCGCCGTTTGCTAGTCTGTGAGAACAGTAGATATTTTCATCGTCATTCATATCTGCTAATTTGCTATAAGAATAATCATACAAACTAGTTGCTTGTAAATCAAATACATTCATAGTAAGAAGCATATCTTTATCATAACCGTAAAACTCTATAGCAGACTCGCTCGCTTCTATAATCTGCCCATTTTTTGCATCTACAAATAGTATTTTTATAGAGCTTTTTTGAAATATCAAAGCATACTGTTCTTTATAATCTCTAAGATCATTTTTTGCTATAACTTGACTTGTGTATAAATTTAATATTTCATAGCAAATGTCGTCAAAATCTTTATTTGATTTAAATTTATTAACATCGATTTCGCCTATTTCTAATCCAGACAAAAGACTTTTTAGCTTGCTAATAGGAGATATAACATTTCGCTTTAAAAATATTATATTATCTATCAAAACCAAACAAGCAAATACCAACAGTATGATAGCTACTGCGATTACTACTAAATACGAGTTAAATATATCGAAAAATGGCTCTTTTGATATGATGGCTAAATTTAAACCTTTGTTAAACTCTACTGAATAAAAACTAAGTTGTTTTGTAGAATAATCAACCGAAAGATGCATCTTTTGGCTATTTTTCCAATCATAATCTATGTTAAACGTATCGTATATATTGCTACCTATGGAATCTAAAACTATAAAACCCTCAGAATCCATCATATACGAATACTTGTTTGCATCATCTAAAAGAGCAAATGAGGCAAGCTTTGAAGCGTCAAGCATACCAACTAAATTTACTCCATTAACATAAGGCAAAATAATAAATATATTCGGATGATCAGGCTCTAAATATATAAATTTAGATATAAAAAATCCATATTTGTTAAAATGATCTTTATAATTAAATAGTTTTAATGAGCTAAGATCGTTTTGAAATTTCGAATATGATTTTATAATGGTAAAGTTGTTATCCGTTAAAAATATACCATCTAAGATATCATTATCTGTGATAGTTTCATAAAACTCTTCATCGCTGATATTATCTTCTAAAAGATATGCTAACTCAGAGTGTATAGTCTCAAGCTTACTCATAACTCTCATCATATGATAAGAATTTGATCTTTTTAATCCGTCTTCTAATTTATAGAGTTCAACGAATATTATAAAAGATAAAAAGCAGACTATAGATCCTACGCATAAGATAAATATTAGGTAGGCTCTTTTCAAAAGCCCAGAAGAAAGCGATACGTCGCCCTTGTCCACGAACATAAAAAACCTTACCTACAAATAATTTGTAAAATTTGGCGAGAGAGTGAGTGAATCGAACACCCCGCGAAACGGTCAACCGCCCCGCCACATGATTTGAAGTCACAGAACGCCACCAGGTCGTTTTACTCTCCAACAAGATAAGCTAAGTTAAGATTTTAGCAAAATTTTTATAAATTTGAGTTGAATATATCCGATATGTAATTTTTTAAGCTCATTTTAGATAGAATGAAATAAAAATTATAATACTAAACTAATTATCATGAAATATATATTCCTAATTTTCTTAGCTTTAATGTTTAGCGGATGTCTAACAACAATAGGCACAGGTATGAACGCCAACACGATTTATAATGTTTATAGCGTTTCGCAAGACGAGAGGGGAATTTACTCCATTATAAGAGATAAAGTCATCAAAACAAAAATTCAAGCCAAAATAGCAAGCACAAAAAATCTTAGCAATTTCGATATAGATGTAGAGTCATTTTGGGGAGAAGTTCTGCTTATAGGCGAAGTAGATAATGTTGAGCAAAAATTAGAATTAGTAGATATCGCAAAAAACAGTAGCGGCGTCAGAAAGATAAAAACATATATAAGATTAAAAAGCGATAGAGGGTGCAGCTCATCTGATGAAATTGCGATTTTAGCTCAGCTTAAAAAAGAGCTATTTTCAGATAGTCTTATAAATGGAACAAACATAGGCGTAAGCGTAGTTCAATGCGATGTAGTTTTTAGTGGAGTAGTAGATAAAATAGAACAAGAAAAAAGAGCTATTTGGTATGCTATGCATACAAAAAACGTCAGAGAAATTTACTCTTTTTTGATAGTTTTAGAATGAAATGATAGTATAAGCGCTGGAAGCAATACTAAAGCACCCAAAAGCATCATCACCATAACAAGATCTGTTAAAACTCCAAAGTATATCGTAGGCCAAAAGTTACTAAAACTCATCACGCTAAATCCTAAAAATACGGCAAATGAGGTATAGTACATAGCATACCCTATGCTAGCATGACTTGATTTTATGGCTTCTATTTTATCTTTTGTTCTTATCTCGATCTTGTATCTATGGATATAATGGATTATATCATCAACACCGATTCCTAAGCTAATAGCAGCTATCGTGATACTCATTATATCAAGCGGAATATTTGCTATACCCATAACTCCAAAAACCATACAAAGCGGAACTAAATTTGAAACAATACCGATAATAGATAGTTTTATACTCTTAAATATAAAAACAAATACGATAAAAAGAGCTAAAACGACAAAAACAAACGTATCTACTTGAGAAGAAAATAAATTTTGAAGCATATTATTATAAAGCACCATAACGCCGCTAACATTAGCGCTCACTTCATCATTAGCAAGCAAAATTTCAAGATCTTTTTTCAAGCTTTTTATAAACTCGTCCCGCCTTAAATTCTCATCACTATCAATAGTTCTAATCACAAAATGAACTTCATTATCTTCTATGCTCACAAATGGAGTTAATAAAACTTTTTTATACTCATCGGGCAACCCATTGTATAAAATCGCCAAGCTAAGAGAATCTAACTCTTTACCGCCGTTTAAGTTTTTGCCGACTTCTAAAAGAGTGCCTAAAGAGCTTACGTTTCCTATAAAATTTCTATCTTCTAAAAATTTAGTAACCTTTTTCACTATATCCATTTTATAGCTTGAAAACCAGTATTCAGGATCACCTACTTTAGCATTAAACTCGCTTTCAAAATCATCTAAAATATCATTTTGATGATCCGAATTTAAAGCGGAACTATCTTTAAATTTAATTGTTATATCAAGAGGAACTGTTCCACCGAGTTTTTTATCTATAACCTCCATACCTCTGTAAATTTCGGTATTTTGCTTGAAATATCCTATAAAACTATTTTCTACTCTTAATTGAGCAATTCCGTAAATTCCGACCATAACAATGACAAAACTAACTAAATATATTGTTTTTCTATAATTAATCGCAGCTTGAGCACACCAAATAGTAAGCTTAAAACTATTTTCAAAACTTCTTTTAGGCTCTTTTTTATCCAGAAGAGCGAGAAGACTTCCAAAAACTACAAACGATATTATCAATGATACACTTATGCCAAAACTCATCATCGCGCCAAGCATAATAATAGGCTTGATATCGCTCAAACAAAGAGAAAAAAATCCGATAACGGTTGTAAAAATAGCGAAAAAACAAGGATTTGCGCGAGATTGCAAAGTAAGATAAATTAGCTGTATTTGAGTATATTTTGGATGCAATAAATAGAGTTCTCTATACGCGACTATCAGATGTATAACTACAGAAATAGTAATTATAAGCTGCAAAGCAACATAGTTTGAGCTGATAACTGTTATTTCATAGCCAAAAAATCCAAAAATACCGCTCGCCGAAACTACGCTTAAAAAACATACTAAAACAGGTATAATTATAAATCTAATTTGCCTAAAAAATAACCACAAACAAAATATCAACAAAAGCAGCACACTAATACCGTATGTGATAAGATCGTTTTTAACATATCCTACCATATCATCAGCTATCATATTTATACCGCCTAAAAACAGCTTCTCATCGCCGCTATATTTGCGTAGAACGCTCTTTATATTCTCTATATTTTCATGCTCTTTTTCGCGAAGTTCATCTCTATAAATTTTAAATTCTTTATTTAAATTTAGGAGTTCTTGCTTTTCATATTTATTTATAGTACCGTTTTTATCTTTTAAATTTAAAAAATCCTTTTTTTGTATATATTCATTATATTTTTCATTTGTTTTTAAATTTATAACAATTGCAGTCGTACTAAAATCGCTGCTTACTAGACTATTTTTATAAAGTGCGCTAGTTAAAAATTCATTTTTAGCTGCAGTTTTATTTATATCTTTATCCATTAAATTTGGAATATGTTTTATAAGATCACTTAAAGGGACATTGCTATTTTGCAAAAGAGGTGCATTTAGTATAGAAAAAACGCTAATTACACCATTAATTTTTTCTAGTTCGTCGGATATTATTTTTATTTTTTCAAGAGTTTTATCCGATAAAAGATCATTATTTGGAGTATAAGCGGCAACTAAAAAATTAGGCGTTTCATATCTCTTTGAAACTTCTCTATAAACAAAAAGTTCGCGATCGTTTTCCAAAAGCAGAGTCTGAGTTGAAGCGTCTATTTCAAGTTTCGTTGTAAAATATCCGAAAAACAGACAGATAATAATGCTTAATGTTAAAACAGTTTTTGGAAAAGCAACAACTGTTTTAAAGGCTTTTTTCATTATTTGGCTTTGGTTTCATTGTTATCTAACAAACTAGTAACCTCTAAACGTTTTAAAATATCATCAAAGCTTACATTTTGACTTAAATCTTCAAATTGAGATCTATAAGTTTGAATAATACTAACACCCAATATATCAACATCATAAATCAAAAAATTATCGCCGCTAGCACGGTGAAATTTAAAAACTATGTTATATTTATCTGCTTCATTTACGATAATCGAATTCACAAAAAATCTATTTTTATTTGGCATAGTAGTACTTTGTATCTCTATAACTTGATCGGTATAATAAGCAAGTTTATCCGTAAAAGACTGCTTGAGCTTTTTTTCAAACACGTTTTTAAACTGAATTTGTTGTTCTTTATCAAGAGTTTTATACTGTTTTGAAAGTGCGAGTTTTGCCATAAGATCATAGTCAAAATACCAATCAAATAGCTCGAACATCTTTTTTGGTTTATCGGCTTCAGATATCGCCTTATTTTGCATAACTAAAACTGCTTTTTTAAGATCTTCTCTCATAACCGGCTCTATCTGTGAAAGCTCTAAACTAAATCCTAAACTAAAAAATATTAAATTTAAAAATATAAATTTTCTCAAATTCATTCCTTTATAAGAGCATCTCGTCTTTGCTCATATGTATTTTTGATAAATGGATAAAGATCTATCGCATCTTTTATAATTCTCTCATAAAGTTCCGGATCTTTTGAACCTTCATTTACTTTTTGGAATGTGAATGCGGCGAAATTTATAAATTTACTATCTTTTGCCCACCATACGTTCATATATGTTATCGGACTAGCGTAACAATCTCCTACCAAACCAAACATATCTCTAAGATTTGATTGACCAAAGATAGGTAAGACAACAGGAAAACCGCTTCCAACTCCCCAATATCCAAGAGTCTGACCAAAATCCTCATCATGTTTGGCTAAACCATAAACATTAGTTGCCGCGTCGCTTATACCGCCAAATCCAACTATGGTATTAGCTATAAACCCAAGAGTCTCTTCACCGGCATTTTTAAATTTAAATTGCAAAATATTATTTACAAATCTAAGCGGATAAAGTATATTATCAAAAAAGTTACTGATCGCCATTTGAGCCTCATTTGGAATAATAAAATCATAACCTTTAAACGTAGGAATAAAAATATTTTTATAAATCATATCATTGAAATTCGTCATAGCTCTATTATATCCACTTAGAGGATCAATAGAACTAGGGCTTTTGAACTCATCTTCAAATGAATCCATCTGTATATCATTAGCCCAATATATATGAAAAAACAGCAAAACCGCCATAAGAAATCTCATAAAACTCCAATTTATACCACAATAGTGGGAACAATTTTATATAAATCAACCTTTAGTTTTAATAAAATAACTTTATGCGCAAAATTTAGGTCATTTTAATTTACAAGCCATTTGCTAAATAAGTATAAAATACCAAAAAGCAATTTTATAAAAAGGTAAAGAAATGAAAGCAGATGTTAGCTTAGAATTATTCTTAAACAGCGACACGGCTATACTAGAAAAACATATAAGGCTGCTTAAAGCCATAGAAAAAACAAAAAGTATTACTAAAGCTGCTCAAGCTGAAGATATATCATATAAAAATGCATGGGACTCGCTTGATTTTTTAAATAATCGTTCTAAATTTCCATTAATAGTAAGAGTAAACGGAAATAGAAAAAATAGCGGTAGCGAGCTTAGCGATTACGCTAAAAAGCTTATAAAAACTTATGAAGTTATACTAAAAGCTCAAAAAATTTTCCTAGATGAAATTTGTAAAAATGAAGATATAAATGAAGATATAATCAACAACCTACAAAGGATGAATATGAAATTAAGTGCTAGAAATCAACTTTTAGTTGAGATAACAGATATAAAAACAGGCGCGGTAAATTCAGAAATAACCGCCAAACTTAGCAATGGAAACAAACTAAGAGCAACTATAACAGTAGAGAGTGAAAAAGATCTTGGACTAAAAGTAGGAAAAGAGGTTCTTTTTATATTTAAAGCCCCTAGCGTAGTACTTGGAAAACAAGATGGAGAAAAAGATATAAAGATATCAGCTGCAAACAAGATCAAAGGTAAAGTTACAGAGGCGAAGCTCGGAGCAGTAAATGCGGAAATTACTATAGAAATAAACGATCAACAAAAAATCACAGCTATAATAACAAATGAATCTGCTCAAGATATGAGAATCAATGTAGGTGATGATATTTTAGTATTTATCAAAGCTAGTAATATTTTAATAGGAGCTTAAAACATAGCGGAGATATCTCCGCTAATCTCTAAACTTAAAAAAACAATCATTTAAAATTAAATATAAATATATAATTTATATGCTAAAAAATACTATTTTATGATATAATTTTGCATATAAATTTTAAATATCAAGGAGAATGGATGAAAAAATTACTGCTCATCGTCGCTTTTGTCATAGTCGGTTTTGCAAGTGAGTTAAACGTGGCTGCAGCTGCAAACACAACATACGCTTTTGAAGATATAAAAAAAGAGTTTAAAAAACTTTATCCGGATGCGAATTTGAACGTAAGTTTAGGATCTAGCGGAAAGCTAGTTGCTCAGATAAAAAACGGAGCTCCGTTTGAACTATTTATGTCAGCAGATATGAACTATGCAAACACGCTTTATAAAGATGGCTTTGCACTAAATGACGCTGTTATATATGCAAAAGGTAAAGTTGCTATGCTCTCAGTACGCGGATTTGATGTGACAAAAGGTTTAGAAGTCTTAAAAGATCCAAAAATCAAAACTATAGTGATAGCAAATCCAAAAACTGCACCTTATGGGGCTGCTAGTATAGAGGCTTTTAAAAATGCGGGAATTTATGACGCTATAAAAGATAAAATAGTAGAAGCAGGAAGTATAGGCGAAGCTCTAAGTCAAACTTTAAAAGCTGGCGATATAGGTTTTGTAGCAGCTAGCGCTATGTACAGCCCAAAAATGGCTGAGTATAAAGAAGGAAAAGAGTTTAATTTAGTAGATAGCAAACTTTATACAACAATAGATCAAGGTATAGTAATATTAAAAAACGGCGAGAAAAATAAACTTGCTAAAGATTTTTACGACTTTATCTTAGGGGAAAAAGGTAAAGAAATATTTGCAAAATACGGCTATGAATTTTAATGCAAGCAGTCGTTAGAGAGATAAAAATAGCTCATCAAGTGTGTGAAATAAAATTTTCATCGCAAGTTGGTGAGCTATTTATGCTCGGACTTGAGCTGCAAGATGATATCAAAATAGGCTCAAAAGTATTGCTCGGTTTTAAAAATAGCGATATAGCACTATCTTCTCACAAACAAATTAGCACTAGAAATAACTTTTGTGTCTCCATAACAAATATCAATGCAGGTGAAATAATATCTACAATAAATTTGAACTCAAATGGATTTATCTTTGAAACCGTATTAAGCTCAAATTTGATAAACGAGTTTAAAATAGGAGAGGAAATTTGGGCTTGTTTGAATGAAACATCTCTTTATATAAGTGAAATTTTATGATAGATATCTCTTGTCAAAAATCTCTTAGCGACAGTTTTCATCTTGATGTAAATTTTCAGATAAAAAAGGGAGATTTTGTAGCTTTTTACGGTAAAAGTGGAAGCGGTAAAACTACTATTTTAAGAATTATAGCAGGATTTTTAAAACCAGACAACGGATATATAAAAAACGGATCTTTAGTATATTGTGATAAAAACTACTATTTAGAACCGCAAAAGAGAAATATCGGTTATCTATTTCAAGACTACGCATTATTTCCAAATATGAGCGTGATAAAAAATCTTTTATTTGCAAATAATGACAAAAAACTTGCCAATGAACTTTTAAACTTAGCAGGGCTCGATGAACACAAAAACTCAAGCATCAATGCGCTTTCAGGCGGTCAAAAACAGCGCGTTGCGCTTGCTAGAGCTTTGATGAGAAAACCGGATATTTTGTTACTCGACGAGCCGCTTTCGGCTTTGGATAATGAAATAAGACAAAAATTGCAAGATTATCTCCTAAAAATACATGAAAACTTTGGTATGACTATAATTTTAGTAAGTCATGATGTAGGCGAAATTTATAAATTAGCAAATGTAGTATATGAGCTAAACAATGGAAAGATGATAAATATAGGCACGCCATCAGAGATTTTCTTAAAACCATCTGGCTCGCAAAAGTTTAGTTTTCACGCAAAAATACTAGAAATTCAAAAACGAGATACGATCTATGTTGTTATAGCAGAATGCGCAAATCAAATAAGCGAAGTAGTTCTTACCAAAAATGAAGTTTTAAATTTAAAAACGGGCGATATAGTAACTCTAAGTGCAAAAGCATTTAAAATATCGGTAAAAGGTATAAAATGATAGATTGGACACCGTTTTTACTATCTTTTAAGTTAGCTCTTATCTCAAGTTTAATACTTTTTACCTTTTCTCTTCCACTTGCTTACATAATCGCAAGAACTGAATTTAAAGCCAAACCGATGGTTGAAGCAGTCATATCGCTTCCTTTAGTACTTCCACCGTCGGTTCTTGGATTTTATATGTTAATTTTTCTATCTCCATACTCGTTTTTAGGCAAATTTCTTGAAGCAAATTTTGACGTCAGACTTGTTTTTAACTTCACTGGACTTATCATAGCAAGTTGCGTATACTCTCTCCCGTTTATGTTTCAGCCTCTTTTAGCAGGATTTAAATCTATGCCGAACTCGCTTATAGAAGCTAGTTACTCCCTTGGAAAGAGCAAATTTAAAACTTTAATTTATGTAGCTATGCCAAATATAAAACCGTCTTTGCTAACAGCTTTTATAGTAAGTTTCGCTCACACTTTAGGCGAATTCGGCGTTGTTTTGATGATAGGCGGAAGTATAGGCGGCGAAACTAAAGTTGCAAGTATTGCGATTTATGACGCTGTTGAACTTTTGGACTACGATTTGGCTCATATATACTCAGGAGTGATGCTAGCTATCAGCTTTACAGTGCTGTTTTTGGTGTATTATATTAACCATAAAATAGCAAAAAAATAGTATAATTAACAAAAAAAGGATTTGGATGAAAAAAATTCCATTTTTTATAATTATACTTTTTTCCATCATAGGTTGTGCTAATAGCGTACAAAACGTATACGTGTCGACTAGCTCGCCTCTATTTATAACAGATAAACTATCGGAAAAAAAAGTAAATATACAAACTAGAAACTCAGAGGGAAATCTAACTGATATTATAAAATTTGAATTGGTTAAAAACGGCTATGAAATATCAGATTTAAACAACTCGAACATACATATAAAAGCAAATATCAACTACTTTAGAAAAAATAGTTCCGTAAAACCAAATTCAAATTTCTTTATAGGAAGTAATTTTGGAATGGGAAGACATTTTATGAGTCGCGGGATAGGATTTTCGTATTTGCATAGTTTTGATGATGACTACTTTGATACGGAGTACTTTTATGACTCACAAGTATCGCTTTTTATAAATATCAAAAACGGTAGTTCATACCAAACGAATTTAAACATCCAAAGTGAAAAATCACCGATAAATTTTGATAGAGATAGAACTATTTTGAATTTCAACGAAAATATCGCTAAAAAGATAGCAGAAATTCTAAACGGATATTGAATTTAGTATTTTAAAATATCTGTTTTAGCATCTTAAAAATTACTCTTTGCTCATCATGTCTTTATAGCTACTAAGAGAATTTTTTCTATCTTCTAGATATCTACCGAGTTTTTGTCTATTTTCTTCAAAAAATACTTCAAAGTCCTCTTTGTCTCGTATTTTATCTTCTCCAAATTTATCCAAAAGAACATTTGAACTGCCGACTAAAACTAAGTATTTTCTATTTTCATAGCTTAAAAGAGCAACTTTATTTGTATTATCAATACTTTTTTCATATATAACTTCTACGCCGCCATCATCTGTTTTTAGCTCCCATGACGGAGTTTTTATCTCCTCGGTCTTTGTTGGTGAAGGATCAGAAACACTAAACGCGGAATTTCTATTGATATCTTGCTTTATGGGCTCTTTTGGCTCACTTGGCTGAATCGGCTTTTTATCTATATTATCTCCTATAGTAAATAAAATATCATTTTTCGGTTTCGCTAATCTCTTTTTTATGATAAAAGATATGAAAAATAGTATAAGTAAAACAACTATCACGGAAATATATCTTGAGTCGATATCGGCAGAAACTACGGTATTGTCTTTTGTCTGTATATTTGATGGTATAGCTGCTTGATTTTGATTTGTTTTGATATTTGCAACTCTGATTCTAAGACCAAATTTATCCGGGGTTTTAGAAGCTGTTATAGCTATAGGCAAATTTGATTTTAATTCAACTAGCGTTGAGAGCTTATTAGGCGATGATATAAAAATATTTTGCAAAATTGATGAGTTTATACTCTTATCTATCTGCTCTTCAACATTTAAATCACTCAGCATAAGACTAGTTTTATCTCCTGCTACTTGCTGTTTAATACTACCGTCATAAGGAGAATCGAAACTGAGCATTATATCTACTCGATCGCCTCTTTCATATATATTATAAGTTAATAAATTCACACCAAATAACGGTAAAGTAGCAAATAACAGAATTATAAATCTCATAACAACTCTCTTTTAAAGTATTGAATTACGGATTTTGAATCAAGAATCTCATTTATACGTATAGCTAAATTCTTCTCATAAACCATAACTTCGCCCTTGCCAAAAATCCTATTATTGATATATAGCTCCACACTCTCTCCGGCTGGTTTTTCTAAGTCTATAACCGATCCTACTTCGAGCTTTAAAAGCTCTTTTACGGTTATAGACGTAGTTCCTAGCTCACTTATAAACTCAACTCCTATATCAAGGAGTTCGTCATATCCGTGAAAGAGTCCGTTTGGGCTTAGTTCTTCATCGCTCATGCTTTTTTATAGCCTATTTTAAATGTTCTATTTTTCATTTTAAAAAGTTTCGACTCTGCTAGTTTTACCGGAAAGGATTCAACTTTACCTAAAAACTCCGGAGTACCTAATTTATATTTTCCATCATGTCTATCATTTAATAAATTTTTTGCATAACCTATTATTTGATTTGCAACTTCTCTTGAAAGATCACCTAAATCAACATGCTTCTCATCAGATACGTTTAATAAAACTTTTGCAAAATACTTCAATGTATCTCTTTTAAAATATAAGAAAAATTGATACTCTTCATTATCTTTATACACAGGAATACTAGCACCATAAACATCTTTGCCAAGCTTACTTCCATCTTTTAGCTCAAACCCCAAAGTATCAGTGCAAAAATGCTTAGTAGCATAGCACACAGCACTCATCATAACCTTACTCCTTAGCTTTTTTAGTTATTATACTAAATTTTTATTGAAAAAACCATTTCAAATAAAAATATAATGTATTAAATTTGAAATATTTCAAATTTAAACCTATTAAAATTAAACTTTTACTACAAAAAAAGAGTCGAAACGACTATTTTTTGAATATCTCTTCTATATGATAATTTATCTCATTTGGGCTATACTTATTTGTGAGTTTGACTATCTCAGTGCCTACTATAGCACCGTCGGCATATAATTTTGTTTTTTTCACGTCCTCATTTGTTTTGATACCAAAACCGACGGCTACAGGCAATGAAGTAGAACTTTTTATATCTTTTATCATATCTTTTAGCCTATCTACTGGACTTTGCTCACCTCCAGTTACGCCAAGAGAGCCGACTGCGTAGATAAATCCGTTAGCATCACTTAATATATCTTTTGTGCGTTTAGAAGACGTAGGGCTGATAAGAGGTATTAAACAAAGCTTAAATTTAGAAGTTTTAGCTCTAAATTCACTACTTTCGTCATGAGGCATATCAGGAACTATCAATCCGCTTATACCAACCTCTTTTGCTTTAGCTAAAAATTTATCTTCCCCATAGGCTAAAATTAGATTATAATAGACTAAAAATACCAAAGCTTTATCCGTTTTAACATCTTTAAGCATATCAAAAACAGTGTCTGTAGTAACTCCACTTTGACACGCACTAAAACTAGCCATACTTATGAGTTTTCCATCAGCCAAAGGATCAGAATACGGAATTCCGATCTCTATAATATCAAGACAGCTCTCATCAAGTAAATTTAAAAACTCTTTTGTGTATTCTAAATTTGGGTATCCGGCGACTATATAGCCTATATTTGCTTTTTTGCCCTCAAAAGCTTTTTGTATCTTATCCATATATTGTTCCTTTTTTATACTCCATTATAGTATTCATATCTTTATCACCTCTACCGCTAACGTTTATTACTATATTTGATTTTGTTTTTAAATTCGGACAGAGTTTTTCAAGATAAGCTAAAGCGTGAGAGCTTTCTATAGCAGGTATTATACCTTCTAAGCGCGTACAAAGCTTAAGAGCATTTATACACTCATCATCGCTTACTGCGTAGTATTCTACTCTTTTAATATCTTTTAAATGAGCGTGTTCTGGTCCTACTCCTGGGTAATCAAGTCCGGCACTTATACTATGAACAGGCAAAATTCTTCCGTACTCATCTTGTAAAACTACTGTTTTCATACCATGGATTATACCGTCTTTTCCTTTTGTCAAAGTAGCCGCGTGATAAGGAGTATCAGCCCCTAAACCTGCGGCTTCTACGCCTATTATCTTCACGTTTTCATCACCCAAAAATGCTGAAAATATACCTATAGCATTACTTCCGCCGCCTACGCAAGCTATAATGTAATCTGGTTTCACTCCTTTTTCATTTAGCTGAGCTTTGGCTTCGCGCCCTATAACACTTTGAAAATCCCTAACCATCTTTGGATACGGATGAGGTCCGACCGCTGAGCCTATAACATAGAACCTTGCTTCTATCTCATTTACCCATGCTTGAATAGCTGCGGTGGTAGCTTCTTTTAAAGTAGCCAAACCATCGGTTATACTTACTACGTTTGCTCCTAAAAGATGCATTTTATAGACGTTTAACGCTTGTCTTTTAGTGTCACACTCTCCCATATATACGTCGCATTCTAAACCTAAAAGTGCAGCAGCAGTCGCAGTCGCAACTCCGTGCTGTCCAGCTCCTGTTTCAGCCATCACCTTTCTTTTTCCCATTTTTTTTGCGAGCAATGCTTGAGCTAAAGCATTATTTATCTTATGAGCTCCAGTATGATTTAGATCTTCGCGCTTGAGATAAATTTCGTGACCGTAATACTCGCTTAACCTTTTTGCATGATACAACGGACTTGGTCTGCCGACATAATCTTTTAAAAGAGAATCTAACTCATCTCTAAATTCCTTAGTATTTGCTATGCTCTCATAAGCTTCTTCAAGCTCCAAAAGAGCGTTCATAGCAGTCTCCGGAACAAACTGACCACCATATTTTCCAAAATACGCTTTTACATTCATTTTAAATCTCCTAAACTAACTATTTTTAAAATTTCCATTATTTTATCACTATCTTTTATGCCGTTTTCATCTTCTATACGACTATTTATATCAACAAAACTTGGCTTAAGCTTCATCGCGTCTCTTAAATTTTCTACGCCGATTCCTCCGGCTAACCCAAATTTAGCGTCTAAACCCTGGAGTAAATTCCAGTTGAATTTAACGCCGTTTCCACCTTTTAAAACACCTTGTGTATCAAAAAGAATTTTATCATAACTTCCTTGCAGATCAGGCAAATTCTCTCCTACGCTAAAAACCTGCCAAACTTCACAACCCAATTTAGTTTTATCTTCTATTTTTTCATAAATTTGAACTGCATCCAGATCTGCAAATTTTACTATTTTAGTTATCTCATCAAATTTAATTCCCGCAAAAACTCCTACGACTTTTATACCAAATTTATGAGCTAAATTTGATATATCTTTTGCAGTTTCGATACTAACTTTTCTTTTACTATCTGCAAAAATAAGCCCTATAAAATCAACTCTAACACCGTTCAATTCACACTCACAAACGCTTTTAGCTTCGCTAAGGGTTTTGATACCGCAAATTTTTATCTTCATTTGCCGATATAATCTTTATAAAATTCCCATACCCTACCAGAACGCAGAGCCTCAAGTATGAGCGGTTTTGCATCCATAGGAGAGCTTACAAAATCAGCCGCATACAGACCAAACATAGCATTTATGAGAACTATATCAAATCTAGCTCCGCTTAGTTCGCCTTTTATAGTAGATTCAAATATTTTAGCGTTATTTTCAGCATCTCCACCCTCTATATCGGCGTGAAAAGCCCTTGTAAATCCAAATTGTTCAGGCGTTATCCTGTATTCTAATATTTTACCGTCTTTTACTTCATGAATAAGAGTTTCATCACAAAGCGTTATCTCATCCATACCGTCCATACCGTGTACAACAAGAGCATGTTTCCTACCTAAATTTAAAAGCGTTCTAGCAATAAGCTCATTTACCTCTTCAAGATAATTTCCGGCTATTTGATTAGTAAGATTTAAATTTGGATTAAGAAGCGGACCTAGCATATTAAATACCGTTCCTATACCAAGGCGATTTCTTACTTCTTTTACCTCGGCTGTTATTTTGTGAAAAAACGGAGCATGAAAAAATGCTAAATTTTTTGAATTTAAAGTCTCTCTTAACTCTCCTATATCACTGTTTAACGATACTCCAAGGGTATTTAGCAAATCGCTGCTTCCGCTTTTGCTAGTGATGGCTTTGTTGCCATGTTTTGCGACTTTAACGCCCATACTAGCTAGTATGAAAGCCACCGTGGTCGATATATTTATCGTTTTTAATTTATCACCGCCGGTGCCTACGATGTCAAACATCGGCGTAGTGTCGCTATAAGTAATCGAGTATTTAAGTATATTTTTAACAAGAGCGGCAAGGCTATCAGGATAAAGAGATTTTTCGCTTATCAAAACCAAAAGTCCTGCAAGCTGAACTATATCATAATTTTTATCGTTTATTTCTTTGCATATAACTTCATAATCTCCGCTTTCTAGAGGAAATCCTTTTTGTAGTTTTGTCATAAATGGAGCAAAATCAACCACTTTTTTCTCCTTTGTCTTTGGCTTATTTAAATTTACAAAATTTTCTATAATCTTCTTTCCGTACTCGGTAAAATAACTCTCGGGGTGAAACTGAATACCGTATATGGGCTTTGATTTATGTTTCAAACCCATGATAATTCCATCATCGCTAAACGCTGTTATTTCAAGGCATTCAGGAATATTATCCACATATAAAGAGTGGTACCTCATAACATTAAATTCATTTGGCAACTCCTTAAAAATACCGCTATTATTTACAACTTTTATAACGCTACTTTTACCGTGCATAGGATTTTCTAATCTTTTTATATCAGCACCAAAACTAAGACCGATAGCTTGATGACCAAGGCAAATTCCAAGAATCGGAATATCTAAATTTGAACTTAATATATCAAGACAAACGCCGCTATCTTTTGGATGTTTTGGACCGGGACTTAAGATGATTTTACTAGGGTTTAAAGCATTTATACCGTCTATAGTTATCTCATCGTTACGTACGCACCTTATTTCTTCATCTGTTGTTTCTAAAATATACTGATAAATATTATAAACAAAACTATCATAGTTATCTATCATCAAAATCATCGTATTTCCTTACAGCTTTGCTCAAAAACTTTTACGCAGCTTCTTCGTTTTTTACATATCTCGGAATACTCATTTTCAGAATTGCTATCCCATACTATACCGGCTCCGGCACCTATAAAAACCTTTGAAATTTCATCATCTTTAGCTATAAAAATAGCCGAACGAATAAGAATCGCCATCTGAACATCTCCGTTAAAATGCCAAAATCCGATTCCTCCGCCATAAATACCTCTAGAGCTAAGTTCTAATTCGCCGATAATCTGCATAGCGCGAATTTTCGGACTTCCGCTAAGCGTACCTGCTGGAAAAACCACGCTTAAAACATCAAAAGCACTCTTATCGTCTCTTTTTTGCCCATAAACTTCACTTACTATATGCATAACGCTTTCAAAATACTCCACGTGCATTGGATTTTTGACTTTTATGCTGCCTTGTTTGGCAAACTTTGAGATATCGTTTCTAGCTAGATCTATCAGCATTTTATGCTCACTAAGCTCTTTTTCATCGCTCAAAAGATCTTTTTTTAGGACTTCATCTTCGTTTGCATCTTTTCCTCTGCCCCTAGTGCCGGCTATTGGAGCGGCAAAAATCTCGCCTTTTTTTATCTGCATTACAAGCTCAGGACTGCTTCCTGCAACCACGCCAAATAAAGTAGGAAAATAAAACATATACGGACTTGGGTTTTTTACTTTCAATGTTTCGTAAAAATCAAGCGCTTTTAAATTTGACTCAAGCTCTAAAATTTCACTTAATACAACTTGAAAAATATCACCGTTTTTTATATACTCTTTAGCTTTCTTTATAGCATTTTTAAAATGCTCTTTTTCTAAATTTAGATCAGTATTTACTTTGTAAAATCCATTTTTAAACTCGGGCTTATGAGGTTTCGCATCTTTTAAATTTGAAAAATACGCATCATTTCCGTAAAAACTATAAATTTTACTCTGCTTATCATAATGCAAATACGCTTTTGCGTCTGCATAAAAATATGTCGGAAACTCGTAAATAGACTCTTTTTTATCTCCGATATTTTCAAATTTATAAACCACGTCATAACCCATCACGCCAAACAGTCCTGCAAAATCGCAAATTTTATTTCCGTTTTCATAAGCAAATTTTAACTTACTAAGATCGTCGCCCCAGATGTATTCACAGTCTATGCCTATTATAGCTTGAGTTGTATCTTCTGCTAAATATGAGTTTGGATAACTGCTTAAAATCTCTCTTAGGTATACGACCGGTTCTTGTAAAAGCATTTTGGCTCCAAAAGTTTTTTTAAAAAAATATTATACAGAATTTTTTCTTTGTCTATCTTAAAGTACAAATTTAAATTTATAGCTATACTTGAGGTTTATTTTTTAGTGATTTTATCCGTAAATTTGTAAAATTTAAATTTAGGTATAAGAAATTTTATCCCAAAATCTAAATTTTAGGATAAAAGAGCAAATTACTTAGTAATAGCTTTAAAGAAGTTTGATTGAGCCGCGCTTAGTTTATTTACCACTTCATCACAGTTGGCACCGTAACTTTTTGCTATATCTTTGATATCTCTATAAGCAACAACTGTTTTTGAGTCGTTATCTTTATAAATCACCATTTTTAACGGAAGTTCAAGAGCGATTGATGGTTCACATTGCATTAGCGGAGTTCCTGCTTTTGGCGCTCCAAAAGCGACTACAACAGTATCCCTCATTTCTAAATTTACCTCTTTTGCTAGCTTAGAGTGTTCAAACACACCAAATACCTTAAGACCTTTTTCTTTTAAAATATTTTGCAATTTAGCTGCAGTTTCATCGACTCCAAGCGGACTAAATCCAGTAACTAACATCTTATCTCCCGCAAATGCAAATCCTACAAGTAGGCTTGCTAAAAGTAAAATTTTCTTCATTCTTATCCTTTGAAATAGAAATACTTCATTGTACTTTATATTTTTAAATTTAAAACTATCTATCATTAGTAAGCAATGTTTTATATCTAAACTGATACAATTTCTAATTCAAATTTGAAAGGATAGCATGATCTTACTTCCGGTATTTGGCATCCTGATAGGATTCATATCTGGATTTTTCGGGATCGGCGGCGGAACGGTTTTAGTACCTATAATGCTCGCTTTAGGATACGATATCAAAGAAGCTATAGGCATATCCATACTTCAAATGGTTTTAAGTGCTACTTTTGGTAGCTTTATAAATTATAAAAGCTCAAATTTCATTCTCAAAGACGGATTTATAGTTGGATTAGGCGGATTTGTAGGAGCTAGTTTATCCGGATTTGTAGTATCAAATATACAAGAAAGAGTTTTAGAGTGGGGATTGCTCATAATTTTAGCAATATCTATATCAAAATTTTTCTATGTAAATACAGCCGCTAAACCAAAAGACCCTCCAAAATATATCTTATTTATAGTCGGATTTTTTACCGGAGTAATCGCTATATCTATGGGAGCTGGAGGTGGAATACTTTTAACTCCTATTTTAGTAGGATTTTTAGGAATGGATATCAAAAAATCAGTATATATAAGTCTATTTTTTGTACTTTTTAGTTCTATTTCTGGTTTTGTAAGTCTTGCCTTTCATGATCTTATCAACTATAAAGCCGGACTTTTGATAGCAGTAGGATCATTGATCGGTGTATATTTTGGTACGAAAACCAGCCACAAAATAGACAAACAAGCTCAAAAATGGTGGCTTGTAGCACTTTATATATCTATGTTTGGGTTGATGGTGAAAAAAATATTTTTTTAAATTTAAAAGTTAGGACTAAATATGAGTGAGTTTTTGCTACTTAGCTTTTTTGGTATTTTTGTAGGATTCGCGTCTGGATTTTTCGGGATCGGAGGCGGCGGAATTATCGTAAGCGTACTTGTATTTTTAGGATACGATATCAAATACGCGATTGGCATATCAGTCATGCAGATGATATTTAGCTCACTTTTTGGTTCATATATCAACTATAAAAAAGGTATGTTTAAATTTGGAGAAGGATTTTACGTAGGAATCGGCGGTATATTTGGTGCATTTTTAAGCGGATTTATAGTCAAATACACCCCATCTTTATGGCTAGAATGTATGTTCGCTAGTCTGCTTTTCATTATGATCATAAAGGCTTTTATTAAAAAAAGTTTTGCTAGCGAAGAGAAAAAACTATCTAAACCTATACTTATTATAATAGGTATTTTTGTCGGCATTATGGGTGTCAGCGTCGGAATCGGCGGAGGAATGCTTATAAGTCTTATATTTTTTGGATTTTTAGGATATGATATCAAAAAAGCGGTATCTATGGGGCTATTTTTTGTAGTTTTTGCAGGAGTTAGCGGATTTATAAGCCTTAGTATAAACGGACTTGTTGATTATTATCACGGATTTGCGCTTGGTATAGGAGCGATAATTGGAGTATATTTTGGTACAAACGCATCTATAAAAATAGACAGAACAAAACAAAAACGACTAAATTTAGGATTTAATATGACACTGTTTTTGCTAACTATAAAAAAGATTTTTCTTGGCTAGTAATTTAGCCAAGAAAATTAAATTAAATCTTTAGACCAAATACAGTCGTAGTCAAGAACATAACAGTAAGAGTTATCAAGAATATACCTACTATATTTAACCATAATCCAGCTTTTATCATATCGCTGATCCGCACGTATCCCGAGCCGTAAGCTATAGCATTTGGCGGAGTCGCGACAGGTAGCATAAATGCACAAGTAGCGGCTAAAGCAACAGGCACCGTAAATAGCATAACATTGCTTCCCTCATATCCTAAACCTATAGCAACCCCGGCTATAACCGGCAAGAACGCCGCTGCAGTAGCGGTATTTGAAGTGATCTCTGTTAAGAATATAACAAGAGCGGTAACTGCCACTATAACAGCAAGTATAGGCATAGTTCCTAAAGCCGAAACTTGATGTCCTATCCATAAAGATAATCCTGTTTTGCTAAATTGAGCAGAAAGTGCAAGACCTCCACCGAATAATATAAGGATATCCCACGGAAGTTTCTTAGCGCTATCCCAGTCTATAAGTCTCTCTCCGCTTTTGTTTGCAGGAATGATAAAGAGCAATACAGCGACGCTCATAGCGACGATCGTATCAAGACTGCCTACTTTTATCCCATATGCTTTTAGTATAAAACCAAGAAATATCCAGCAAAGCGCAGCAGATATGAACACGCCACCTACTAGCCACTCAGCGCTGCTCATATTTCCGAGTTTTTTGTACTCTTCATGAATGATTTCTTTACCTCCTGGTATCTCGTCTATCTCAGGCGGAAATAACCAATAAACAAGTATAGCCCAACAAATAGCAAGCATAGTTACGGCTAAAGGAACGCCCATTATCATCCACTGGCCAAAACCAATCTCTACGCCGAATTCGTTTTTCATATGAGCTACAAGAAGTGCATTTGGCGGAGTTCCTATGATAGTACCAAGAGAGCCGATAGAAGCGGCGTAAGCGATACCGAGCATTAAGGCAATGCCGAAATTTGAAGTAAATGAGCTTGTTCTTGCTTTTACTTCTTCTACTATATCTTTACCTTTATGGATCACAGCACTTGCTATACCGCCTTGAGTGCCTTTACGAGCTATCTCATCAAGATGTCTCATATCGCCCTCCACTGTACCGTCATCCTTATCGGTAGTAAGTTTACTGACTAAGTGCAAAACAGAAAGTCCTACTGGAAGCATCATAACCGCGGTCGCAGTGTTGCTAACCCACATAGACATGAATCCGGTCGCCACCATAAATCCAGCAACCAAACGGCGCGGACTTGTTCCGATTAGTAACACAATACCAAGAGCTATCCTAGTATGCAGATTCCACTTTTGCATAGCAAGAGCTAAAACGAACCCACCCATAAACAGATATATAGTATCTGAAGCGTACGGAGCCGCAGCTGATTTAAAGCTATCGACACCTAAAAGCGGAAACAAAACCATAGGCAAAAGAGCAGTAGCAGGAAGTGCTATAGCCTCGCTCATCCACCATATACCCATCAGCACAGCCACAGCAGCTACTATAGGAAGACCTTCTATATTTAACTTTTTGCCGTTTGCAGCGGCGTTTGCTATATCTCCAGCACTACTTGGCATCATATAATACACCAAAAGAGCAGCCAAAATACCACCAAAAAGACCGATAATCTGAACAGTACTGGTCTTTTTATCCACAGGAATGTTTGGATTTGCCATATAACCTCCTCATAATATTTTATCAACATACACATATTAATAAGAATAAAATTAGTTTGTTGTAAATTTCAACTAAATTTATGTTATTTTGAAAAATATGTGAATAAAAGTAACACCTAATATGCAAATATAAAAATTATTTGAAATTTAATTTTTAAATTTAGATTTTTTCTCATTTCTTTAAGATTAAAACAATTTTTGATATAATCATTGATTTTAAATTTAATGGACAAGTTATGAATGAAACTATAAAAATAACAGGTGCGAAAGAGCACAATCTTAAAAATATCAGCTTAGAAATACCGAAAAACCGCCTTGTAGTATTTACTGGGCTTAGCGGTAGCGGAAAAAGCACGCTCGCTTTTGACACGCTTTACGCAGAGGGTCAAAGACGCTATATAGAGAGTCTTTCTTCTTACGCAAGACAGTTTTTAGACCGCATAGGGAAACCAGACGTCGATCACATCGAAGGTCTTACTCCAGCTATCGCGATCGATCAAAAATCGACAAGTAAAAATCCTCGCTCTACCGTAGGAACTATAACTGAAATTTATGATTATTTAAGACTTTTATACGCTAGGATCGGGGTTCAACACTGCCATAAATGCGGCAAAATCGTCTCAAAAATGAGCGCGAGCGATATCATAGATCAGATCACAAAGCTTCCTGATGGCGCTAAAATCACGATCTTAGCTCCTATGGTACGTGAAAAAAAAGGAAGTTTCGCGGACGAACTAGAAAAATTAGCCAACAAAGGCTACGTAAGATCCATGATAGATGGAGTCATGGTAAGACTAGATGAAGAGATAGAACTCAGCAAAACCAAAAAACACACCATAAAAGTCGTGATAGATAGAGTAGTTGTAAGCAAGGAAAACTCTTCAAGGATAGCAAGCGACGTCGAAAAAGCGCTTCATGAAAGTTTTGGTGAAGTAGAGATTGATATAAGCAATGCGAGTGAGCTAAATTTAGAAAAAAGCTTAATACATTTTAGTGAACATAACGCTTGTTTTGACTGTAAAATATCATTTAACGCTCTTGAACCCCTAAGCTTTAGCTTCAACTCTCCAAAAGGCGCTTGTCCTAGCTGCGACGGGCTTGGAATCCGCTTTAGCTTAGATCTAAACAAAATCATCGATGAAAATCTCAGCGTAGAACAAGGCGCAATAAAAGTGATGTACGGATTTAACAAGAGTTATTTTTATAAATTTACGCTTGCTTTTTGCGAACAAAACGGTATAAATACCAAAACTCCTTACGGGGAACTAAATGAAGACGAAAAAAGGCTCATACTTTATGGAAATGTTAAAAATATAAATTTTTTATGGAAAAGACATAAGATAAGTAAAACTTTTGAAGGTGTCTTAAAAATCGCCTATGAGATATTGAAAGATGATAAAGATTTTAGTGATTATATGACCGAAAAACAGTGCGAAGTATGTAACGCCAAGCGTTTAAAACAAGAGAGTTTAGCAGTCAAAGTCGCGGGGAAAACCATAGGCGATATCATAGATATGAGCATCGAAGACTGTACTAAATTTTTTAGCGATAGCTCAAATTTTACTCATTTAAACGATCAACAAAAGATGATAGCTACACCGATCTTAAAAGAGATAAACGAAAGACTATTTTTTCTTTATGACGTCGGACTTGGGTATCTAAGTCTTGGTAGAGACGCTAGAACCATAAGCGGCGGAGAAGCTCAAAGAATTCGTATCGCAAGCCAGATAGGAAGCGGACTTAGCGGCGTAATGTACGTACTTGACGAGCCTAGTATCGGACTTCATGAAAGAGACACTTTAAAACTTATAAAAACGCTAAGAAATTTGCAAGAAAAAGGAAATACGGTAATCGTAGTCGAACACGACAAAAAAACCATAGAAGCGGCTGATTTTATCGTCGACATCGGTCCTGGAGCCGGAGTGCACGGCGGAGAAGTCGTATTTGCAGGAACTTACGAAAAGCTTTTAAAATCAAACACACAAACGGCAAACTATATAAACGGTAAAAAATCCATAAATTACTATAAAGGCAGAAAACAAAGTGATTATATCAGTATAAGCAGTGTAAATTTAAACAATATATCAAATTTAAACGTCAAATTTCCACTTAGAAATTTAGTCGGAGTGACAGGAGTAAGCGGTAGTGGAAAAAGCTCGCTCGTACTTCAAACCCTACTTCCGACTGCTCTTGAAGAGCTAAACCGAGCTAAAAAAGTACAAAAAATAAAAGGCGTCAAGATAGAAGGTTTAGAACATCTCGATAAAGTTATCTATCTAGACCAAAGTCCTATCGGTCGTACGCCGCGCAGCAACCCTGCAACTTATACCGGAGTTATGGATGAGATAAGAGGGCTTTTTGCCTCTACGAAAGAAGCAAAACTCAGAGGATACAAAATAGGAAGATTTAGTTTCAACGTAAAAGGCGGTAGATGCGAAAAATGTAGCGGCGAAGGAGAGATAAAAGTAGAAATGCACTTTTTACCGGATATCAACGTGGTTTGCGATATCTGCAAAGGCTCTCGCTACAACGCCCAGACTTTAGAGATAGAGTATAAAGGCAAAAATATAGCCGAAGTTTTAAATATGAGCGTCGATGAAGCTCTTACTTTTTTCAAAGCAGTACCGAAAATTTACGCAAAACTAAAGACTATAAGCGACGTAGGACTTGGATACGTAACTTTAGGTCAGCCGGCAACCACTCTAAGCGGCGGAGAAGCACAACGCATAAAGCTTTCGAAAGAACTCAGCAGAAGCGACACGGGAAACACTTTGTACGTGCTTGACGAGCCTACGACAGGACTTCATTTTGCCGATGTCGATAGGCTAGTAAAAGTGCTACATCATTTAGTAGACCTTGGAAATTCCGTCATAGTTATAGAACATAATCTTGATGTTATAAAAAACTGCGATTATCTGATAGATATGGGACCTGAGGGCGGAGCTGGAGGTGGAAAAGTGGTGGCCAAAGGAACCCCTATAGAAGTAGCTAAAAAATATAAAAAAACAGGTTCATTCACAGGTGAGTTTTTAGAAAACGAACTAAAAGATATGGGGCTTTTGAAATAAATTTACGTTAGCCGAGTTTAAATTTAAAAAACCGGCTAATAAAATTTGATCTAAATTTATAGTTATAAATTTAAAAATATATTCAATTTCATCTTAATATAATAATAGTAAAATTATATTTATAAAATATTTAATTATATTTAAATTTAGTTTAAATATAATTGTGATTTATTATAAAGTATAATATTTTAAAAACGTATAAAATAATCTATAAATTGTAGCGGTATATCCACGACTTAACTATATTTCAACAATTACAAAAATTTAAAAAAATATATAATTTTTAGTAATTTGTTAATAAATTCCAGATAAAATTCAGCTACATCACGCATTTAAATCACTTTACATATATTTTAATTTAATTTGCCAATAATACCATAAAGGTCAAAGATGAATATAATTAAAAATTTCTTACAAAAGGAATCAGCAAGCGGTATACTCATAATATTAGCTATGATATTGGCTCTTATCTTAGCTAATAACGGTGTTTTAAACAAATTTTACAGCGAGATATTAAGACTTGACTCCGGTATAATTTTTGGCGAATTTAAGCTAATAAAGCCTACGATTTTATGGGTAAATGACGGACTTATGGCAATATTTTTCTTTTTTATAGGACTTGAGCTTAAATACGAGTTTTTAGAAGGCGAACTAAACTCGATTAGTAAAGTAGCTCTTCCTAGCATAGCGGGAATCGGCGGCGTAATAGTTCCGGCGGTCATCTTTTACGTACTAAATCACGCAAATAGTTTTGATGTAAATGGTTGGGCTATACCTACGGTTAGCGATACTGCGTTTGCTTTAGCAGTGTTGTTTTTGCTTGGAAGTAGAATTCCTATTAGCTTGAAGCTGTTTTTACTAAGCCTTGCCATCATAGATGACGTAGCTGCTATAATCATCATAGCTATATTTTATACTAAAACATTGAGCATAATATCTCTTTTTATATCGTTTTGCGCTATAGTTATTCTAACTATTTTAAATTATAAAAATAATCAAAACATATATATCTATTTATTATGCGGTATCGTACTGTGGGTATCTGTGCTTATGAGCGGAATTCATGCTACTCTAGCTGGCATTATAGCAAGTATGTTCATACCTTTACGAGATGAAGATGGAGATCCTGAGCATGGAATGCTGCAGTCCGTAATGCACTTTTTGCATCCGATTGTAGCGTTTTTGATACTTCCTATATTTGCTTTTTCAAATGCCGGAGTCGTGTTTAGCGAAGACTCTATTTTAAACTTAACGCATCCCGTGCCGCTTGGAATAATATTTGGACTATTCATCGGTAAGCAAATAGGAGTATTTAGCTTTGCGTTTTTAGCTATAAAATGCAAATTAGCAGAGCTTCCTAATGGCTGTGGATGGCTACATTTATATGGATTGTCCATACTAACCGGAGTTGGTATGAGTATGAGCCTTTTTATAGATGGTTTAGCGTACGCCGAGAGTGATGCGTTTTTATACGCAAATAAAATCGCTATACTATTAGCTAGTACTATGTGTGCAGTAACCGGATATTTTGTACTTAGAAAAGCTAGTAAGTCTCAAAACTAGTTTTAAATTTAGAACTAGTTTTAAAAATTTGAAACAGCAATTTAGCTATTTTAACTTGCTTTCAAATTTAGCCCTATTGCCGAGATAAACGAAGCTTAGCACCTCGGCAACGGCTTGAAATAAATTTCCCGGTATCTGATCGTCAATATCGCATAATTTATAAAGTTCTCTAGCAAGAGGCGGATTTTCTACTATTTGAATACCGTTTTCTGTAGCTATCTTTCTAATGCGAAGCGCTAGATGATCTACGCCTTTTGCTAAAACAACCGGAGCTTTTTCTTTCTCTTTATCATAACGAAGAGCCACGGCGTAATGAGTAGGGTTTGTTATGACGACATCTGCGGTAGGGATATTTTGCATCATTCTTTTTCTTGCTGCTTGCATCTGAAGTTGTCTTATGCGACCTTTTACTTTTGGATCTCCTTCCATCTGTTTAAACTCATCTTTTACCTCTTGTTTGCTCATTCTAAGACCTTTGAAGTACTGATAACGTACGATAAAAACATCTGCTATAGCAATTATCAAAAATAGCAACAACATAACTCCAGCTAATATAAGCATTTTCTCTTTAAGCCATAAAAGTTGATTAAACATTGAGAAAAATATAGTATGAGGAAGCTCTTTTACAAACTGCAAGAAAAAGTAAAATGCAACGCCAAAAACGGCGCTTACTTTTAATATGATTTTAACAGCATCAATAAGTTTTTTCAGTGAGAACAGATTTGCGATACCTTTTATCGGATCGATTTTACTGAAATTCGGCATAATAGGCTCAACGGTAAATAAAAACCCAAACTGCATTATATTTGATATTATACCTGCTATCATAATGCAAATAGCTATAGGCAAAATTATCAAAAACGTCTGAAGCATTGAGTGGATAGTTATCTTAAAAAATAGTTCACGAGTAATTTCTACGCCGATAAGACCTTGGTAGTAAAGATAAAGATTTACTAATCTCTCTCCCATAAATCCCATAAGTCCTACAAGAACCGCAAATCCTACTAGTAACGTCACAAAACCGCTCACGTCTTGAGATTTTGCGACGTTGCCTTTATTTCTAGCGTCTTCTAACTTTTTCCCGGTGGGTTCTTCGGTTTTTTCTTGATCGTCTGCCACGATATTTTACTTATCCGTATTTTACGATATCTTTTATATCTCGTCTCTGTTTTTTACTAGCAGGATTTTTCCTATAACCAAAAGGAAGTACGAGAGCTACTCTTTTTTGTTTTATGTTTATACTTAAAACACTTTCTAGTTTATCTCTTTCAAATCCTTCCATAGGGCAACTGTCTATTCCTAAAAAAGCGGCCTGCATCATCATATTTTGCGCCGCCAAATAGCACTGTGCCCTAGCCCAACTAAAAAGCTCTTTATCGCTAGTGCCTTCGTTATATTCAATCATATTTGCATATCTTTGCAAATATGCTTTTTGCTCATCTTCGCTTTTATCTTTTCTACTGCAAATTATAGATTTAACATAGTTTGAGCTAGCTCTTAGATCATCTATCTTAGCATAGATCACGATGACTTTTGAGGCAGTCGTGATCTGAGCTTGATTCCAGCATGCTTCTCTCATTTTTTTTAAGAGTTCCTTATCTTATATCACTTCAAATTCCCACGGCTGCATACCCATAGAAGATGGGGATAAACGACCCGCTTCTAAAATATCATTAAAATCCGCACTGTCTATTTTTCTATTTTCATCAAAAACCTTACATGCATGACGAAAATTTAAAGCCTCTTTAAAATTCATTTATTACTCCTAGATTAAATTTATTTTATATTCACTCTTGCTTTTTACGGTTCCAACTATACAAGAGTTCTCATATCCTGCATTTTTTAAATTTGAAAGTGCTTTATAAGCATCATCTTCATTTATGCTGATGATAAGTCCTCCGCTAGTTTGGGCATCACTTAGCAAAATATCTGGTTTGATATTGCAAATTTTAGCAGTAAAAACACTATTTTTATAGCTTCCCTCAGGAATAAAGCCTAAATTTGCAAACTTCTTGGCGCTAGCTAGCAAAGGAATACCGTTTTTATATAGGTCAAAGCTGATATCGTCTCTTAACATTTCGCTTAAATGACCCAAAAATCCAAATCCGGTAACATCGGTAACAGCATTAACTTTTAAACCAGATAAAGCATCAACGGCATAAAAGTTTAGCTGAGACATTAAATTTGAAATCTCGCGTATCTCATCTAAACTAAGCATATCCGCTTTTAAAGCAGTTGTTAAAACACCACTTCCAAGAGGTTTTGTTAGTATCAATATATCATTGATTTTTGCTGAGTTATTTGACCAAAACTTGCTACTATCTACGCTTCCTGTTACGCTTAGTCCGTAAATAGTTTCTTTAGATTCTATACTATGTCCGCCGACTAAAACCGCGCCGCACTCTTTTATCTTGTTTTTTCCTCCAGCCATTATCTCATGCAAAATTTCATTTTCAAAATGGCAACTATCAAAACCGACTATATTCATAGCCGTTATAGCTTTAGCACCCATAGCGAATATATCGCTTAAAGAGTTTGCGGCTGCTATCATTCCATATAAAAACGGATCATCGACTACCGGAGTTATAAAATCCAAAGTCTGCACGATAGCTCTACCGTCTTCTAGCAGAAATACCCCGGCATCTTCGTTGCTATTTATAGATGATAGAAGCTTACTATGGGGCTCTAATATACTGCCGATGCTTTGTGTTAAACCCAACGGGTCTAGTTTGGCAGCTCATCCTGCGGATTTTATAAATTTAGTAAGGTTCTTATTATTATAGATAAACTGTTTCATTTTCCAACATTAAACTCATTATTTCAAAAGCATTGCTGATCTGACCTACTCCAAGTCTATCAACAAGACCAAAAGCTTCTAAACAACTGCCGCAACTAAGCACGTTTATTCCAAGCGATGAAAGATCTTTTAATACAGCAAAGCTAGGATGAGATCTATTTGTAGTCATAAGAACAGCTTCATTAACACAGATAATATGAGTCACTCTTTTGTTCGCTTGAACAGCAGATATCGCACTTAAAAATTTAGTTAAAAGTCCTTTTCCTATAGGATCGCTGCCAACTTTATCGTATTTTAAAAATAACACCTTATGCTTTTTAAAATCCGTTTCACAACTATAATTTTGAATATCTATTTCCGTAAGATCGCAACTCTTAACAGCAGTAACGGTATATTCACTTCCATTTTGAGAGATATTAAACTCTAAACCGTTTGCGCTTAAAAACTTCTGTACGTTTGTCAATGAAGCAGGACTATTTACGACTATTTCGAGCTTATCTCCGATACTAAGCTCATTTAAAGCGTCTTTAGTTTTAATAATCGGCTTTGGGCACTCAAGTCCGCGACAATCAATCTGCATAATTTCTCCTTGCTTTGTAGTATTCAAACCTTGAATTTATAAATTATACCTAATTTATTGAATTATTGTTTTAACAAACAAATTTAATTTCTACGGCTATACTCATCATAACCAAAATCTCGAATAATTTTTACATCTCCATTTTTATTCATCATAACCAAATTTGGAAGTTTAACACCGTTAAAAGTCGTATTTTTAACTATAGTATAGTGAATTTGATCTTCAAAAATAACCTTGTCGCCTACTTTTATCTCATTGTCAAATTTAAAAATCGGCTCACCTGCGGCTGCTCCTACGATATCTCCCGCAAGACAAGTCGCACCGCCAAAACGGTAGGCAAACTTACCATTTTTATTTTCACCGCGAATACTAGGACGATAAGGCATAAGAATAGTATCTGGCATATGGCACTCAGCTGACGCATCTATAATACATGTTTTTTCACCGTTTGTTACTATATCTAGTACGCTAGAAATAAGAAATCCGCATCGCCAACCTACGGCTTCTCCTGGCTCTATAAAAATCTGAGTGCCATATTTTTCTTTAAAACTCTTAATGAGATTTATAAGTAAATTTATATCATAACCGCTTTTTGTGATGTGGTGACCGCCGCCGAAATTTATCCATTTCATCTTTGGAATAATGGTTCTAAACTGCTCTTCAAATGCTTTTAAAACAAACTCTAAACTTTTAGCGCTCTCTTCGCAAAGTGCGTGAAAATGCAAACCCTCAACACCATCTAAATTTGAAAAATCAAAATTATCTTTAGTGATGCCAAGCCTCGAAAACTCTCCGCAAGGATTGTACATATCAGTTGGGCTAGCCGATGTGTTTGGATTGACTCTAAGACCTATACTTTTTCCGCTTTTTATAGATTTTGATCTAAATTTATTCCACTGTGCAAAACTGTTAAACACCACGTGATGAGATATGCTTAAAACTTCATCTATATCATCATCGCTAAAAGCCGGAGAGTAGGTATGGATCTCTTTAAATCCATGGTATTTAGCATACTTTGCTTCGTGCAAACCACTACAAGTAGCTCCGTTTAAATACTTTGAAACCAACTCCATAGCACCGCTAAATGCAAAACCTTTTAAAGCGCAAAGTACCTTTGCGCCGCTTTCATCGCTAATATTTTTTAGAATTTTCAAATTATTTTCAAGAGCAGCTTCTTCGCAAACATAAGCCGGGGTTTTTATATCGTTTAATTTCATTTTCTCATCTTTATATTTATGTAAAAACAATTATATCAAGAATTGGATAAAATATAAATTTGAAAATTTAAAATCAAGCTTTAAGTGTAAATTTTGAAGAAATTTGAGTTATATCACCGCAAGATATAAGCTCTAAAACAGCATTTTTACAATGTGCTAAAACATCTTTTAATCTATCTTTTTCATCATCGATAAATTCGCCTAAAACATAACTGATAACACTATTATTTCCACGTCCTATTCCGATACGAACACGATCATAGTCGTTCCCTATAAGATTATCTATGGATTTGATACCATTGTGCCCTCCGCTGCTTCCGCCGCGTTTAAATCTCACAGTTCCAAAAGGAAGATCAAGATCATCATGTATAACGATTATATTATCTGGCTTATAAAAGTCATTAACGGCTTTTAAAGAATTACCGCTTAAATTCATAAAGGTAGATGGTTTAAGAAGAAGAAGCGAACCCTTTTTAAAAAGTTCGCCTTGAAATTTACCGGAGCTTACGCTGTTAAATCCGCCGTCTTTAAGCATAGTGTCTATCAACGTAAAACCGACATTATGGCGAGTATTTTCATACTCTTTGCCTATATTGCCAAGTCCGGCTACAAGAGTCATTATTTAGCTTTAATTACGCCTAGTACAGCAACGCGATCGGCATCTAAGATACGAACGCCCGGAACTGTTTTTATATCACGTACAAGTATAGTATCATCTACGTCAAGTCCGCTTACATCAACATCGAAACTATTTATCAAATCTTTACCTTTGCATTTTACGGCCAAACGTTTTTTAGATTGAAGTAAAACGCCTTTGTTTTTAAAACCGATAGGTGTTCCAAAAGGTTTAACAGGAATCATATATTTTGATACTTCATCATCAAGCACGACTTTTAAATCAACGTGCTTTAATGCGCTTGTTACTGGGTGTTTTTGATAATCAACAACTACGACATCATAGGTTTTTCCGCCTACGCTAACTTGGAATTTCAGATCGCTCTTGACTTTTACAGCTTTTATAAAATCATTTACTTTAAATGCAGCGTTAATATTTTCAACACCTTTTGCGTAAATGTTAGCGATTAGATAACCATCTTTCCTAAGAGCTTTTGTACTTCTCTTGTCAATACTCTCTCTAACGATACCTTCTAACATTATGTTTCCTTATGAAATAAAATAGTTGGCGATTATACCTAGAAACTGTTAAATTTAAGCTTAGCCGATATCTTTCAACGCTATCAAATCGTCGATTGTTCTATTATCTTTGTTTTGCGTTGCTTTACCTAAACTAGATTCAAGTTCAGCAGCTTTTATACGAATTTCTAGATCATTTCTTCTACTTGAAATTTCTAAAGCTTCTTCTTTTGTGATTATACCGTCTATAAAAAGTTTCAACAAATGCGTATCAAACGTCTGCATACCGCTATTTGCAGAACTTTCTGCTATGGCGTCATATATCATATCAGATGCTCTGTTTTCCAAAATTAAATTTTTTATTCTAGGAGTTGCAAGCATTATCTCAAGAGCAGCCACCCTACCGCTTCCATCGGCTCTTTTACAAAGCCTTTGACTAATAATACCTTTTAATACAGAAGCTAAACTTAATTTTATACGATTTTGTTCATTTCCGGGAAACATACTAATTATTCTACCAATGGTATCTTTAGCATCTACAGTATGCAAAGTAGATAAAACAAGGTGTCCGGTTTCAGCTGCGTGCATAGCTATTTCTATAGTTTCAAGATCTCTCATCTCTCCGACCAATATAATATCTGGATCCTCTCTCAAAGCACCTCTAAGAGCATCTGCAAAATTTGTAGTATCTTGACCGATACTTCTTTGGTTGATAATACAATTTTCATCTTTATACACGAACTCTATAGGATCTTCTATAGTTATGATATGTGATTTTCTATTTTTATTTATGTAATTTATCATACTAGCAAGAGTTGTAGTTTTACCGCTTCCAGTAGGTCCTGTTACTAGAATTATACCTCTATAAATCTCTTTACACATATGCTCAACCGCATTTGGAAGCCCTAACTCATCAAATGTAGGAAATTTTGTAGGAATAGTACGAAACACAAAACTTACGCCATCCATCTGAAAAAATGTATTTACACGGAATCTATAATCATCATTAAATTTATAGGTAAAATCCACGCTTTTTTTCTCAACCAGCTCATTAAATCTACCTCTTAAAAGCTCTTTTGCAAGGGTAATCGCCTCTTTTGAGCTTAAAACGAGTCTATTGGATATAGGAACTATCTCACCTTTTACGCGTTTTCTTATGATACCTTCAGCCTTTACGTGTAGGTCACTTCCTGAAGAGTTTATAAGCTCTAATAAATATGTATTTAACTCGTCTCTTAGCTTAAAGTCAAGCTGATCGATATTTACGTCATAAGTCATCATTTTACTTTATTTTAAGCTTGTTAAAATATCGTCAAACGCCTCACAAAATGCTTTTAAACCATCTTCTAAAAGTATTTTACAACTTTTTTCATAGTTTATATCAGCCTTCTTAGTCCTATCAAAGTACTCGTCTATAATGCTGCATTCAAGCGGAGATTTTGGCTCACTCATATCTTTGATAAACTCTTTTATAGCGTTAAGAGGAGCGGTATTTATACTATTTTTATATAAAAGCTCTTTTATATAGTAGTCCGCCGGCAACTCATCACCTTTTACTCCGGTACTGGCAAATAAAGCTCTTATATTTTTATTATCTTGTTGTTCTATTATTTTATAAGCTTTTGTAGCATTGTAAATTCCAAACTTAGAAGTCTCTAGTCCGGCGTTTTTAAGACTCTTATCAAGCAGCCTATCAAAACGACTCACAAAGATACTAATAACGCCTTTTGGAAGCGGAGTTCCTGGAAACCTTTTAGCATAAGCTCTGCTTCCTTCACTAAAAGCTTCTAAGCACTCTTTTACTTGAGAGATCGAAAATACAAGAGTAGCATTTACGTTAATTCCCTTTTTCATAAGATCACTCATAGCTTCATATCCGCTATCAGTGGCAGGGACTTTTATCATTACGTTTGGCATTTTGATAATATTAAATAGTCTTTTTCCCTCTTTATAAGTGCCTTCGCTATCATCATATAAATTTGGATCGACTTCTAAGCTAACAAAACCGTCATCATCATTTGCATAATTTTTTAGAAGTTTATTTGCAGCCATTTTTATATCTGTCGTAGCTAAAATTTCGTATAACTCTTTTGGGCTTTTTCTTTTGTATTCATCTTTTAAAAGTGCGTAAGCACAAGATGAACAAATAGCAGATTTAAATATAGACGGATTGCTCGTAGCGCCGTTTATAACCGAATTTTCTATTAAATTTAAAAACTCGCCATTTATAAAATCTCTCTCCAAAAAATCACACCAAAGTGAAAATTTGATATCCCTATACATAATATAACCACCTTATAAAATTTGTTTTAATTCTCTTAAATCTTTTGTATCTACTATATGAGTTGCGGCTTTTTTCAAGATCTCATTTGCACAAAACGCTATGCCCATACCTGCTTCTTTAAACATAGAAACATCATTTGCGCCATCTCCAACGCAAACTATCTCATCATCTTTTAAATTTAAAAAACTTTTTAGACGTGCAAGCATCTTTCCTTTTGAGTCTCCAAACATCATTTCTCCGCCGACAGATCCTGTTAAAATACTATTTTTATGATGAAGTTCGTTTGCAAAATTTATATCAAATTTAAGCTTAGCTTGAGCAGCATCAGTTGCTATATGAAATCCGCCGCTAAATACTATAGTTTTGATATCTTTTGCTTTTAAATATGAGATAATTTCGCCAGCACCGTCTATAAACGGTAAATTTGAAGTTATTTTTATAGCATCTTGAAGTTTTAATCCTTCTATAAATTTTACTCTTTTTACTAGACTTTCATAAAAATCAAGCTCTCCGGCCATAGCTCTTTTTGTAATATCGCTAACCTCTTTATCTTTTCCAACAGCACTTGAAAGGATGGTGATAGTCTCACCATCCATTAAAGTAGAGTCAAAGTCAAAAACACAAAGTTTTATCATATCAACCCTTAAAAATCACGTTTTAAAAGTGCTTCAACTTTTAGTATCGTAAGTATGTTGTTATCTCTTTTGCCGATTCCTTGAATCATTCCTTTATCTTTTGCTAAAGTCTCAGGTGGCTGATCGATCCTATCTTTGTTAATTCTAATAGCCTCAGTAAGCCTGTCGATAACAAATCCTGCTATATTATCATCATCTTTCATAACGATATAGCGAGTATTTGCCGTCATTTTAGATGGATTTAGATTGAATTTAATCCTTAAATCTATAAGAGGTATAACATTTCCTCTTAGATTAAAAACACCTAAAACATAATCCGGAACACTAGGAACTCTAGTATATTCTATCGGTTTTATAATCTCTTTGATATATAAAATCGGAATAGCAAATTCCTCTTCACCAACTATAAATCCAACCAGCTGCTCTATTTCATCTCTGTCTTTTGCAGTAGGCTCAGATATTTGTTGCTTCTGTTTTTGTAAAACTTGACCTAATTTATCGTTCATTTTACTTCCTTACATGAGCTTAATGTTTTTTCTAACAACATTTTCAAGGTACTCTGGAGAGTAAGGTTTTGTTATATACTCAGTCATACCAACCTCAACACCTCTTAAACGGTCGCTTTTACTAGTTCTACTCGTAACTGCGATAAGAGGTAAATTCCTATATTTTGAATACTTTCTAATCTCACCAGCTAGAGTATATCCATCCATTCGCGGCATCTCTATATCTATCAGTACAGCGTCTATAACATGATCGCCTGATTTTATTATATTTAGAGCCTCAACACCGTTTGTTGCTTCTATAACCGTTACGCCTATAGGTTCAAGTGATTTTTGCATAATTGTTCTATCCATTTTCGAGTCATCAACAATTAAAACCTTATAATCGCTTGGTTTATCTTTTGAAACGGCTTTGATGCTAGATTCTATACTGGCTCTGATATCTATCTTAAGCTCTTTTGCCATATCCATAATCATTCCCACATCAACTATCAGAGTAACTTTTCCGTCTCCTCTGATCGTTCCGCCGGCAATTCCTCGTATATTTTGCAAATAGTTACCAAGAGATTTAATAACGATCTCTTCTTGTCCTATTAGATTATCTACTATGATACCGAGCTTGCTTTCAGCCACGTTTATAACTACCACATACGTCTGATCACCACTTTCAAATACCTGTTTGACACCAAACAGATCACTAAGTCTAACGAGACTTAAAACTTCATCTCTTATTCTAAGAACGTTTTTACCTTCTATGGTGTAGATATTATCCACTGGAACTCTAACGGTCTCTTTAACACTAGCCAAAGGTATAGCGTAATACTCTTCTTGTGATCCTACAAGTAAAGACTGGATAATAGCAAGAGTTAAAGGTATTTTGAGCTTCATAATAGTACCTTTACCTACCTCGCTATCTATATCAATTATACCATTTAGTTTTTCGATATTTGTTTTTACAACATCCATTCCGACACCGCGACCACTTACGTTTGTAACTTGTTTTGCAAGTGAAAATCCAGGTTTAAATATTAAAGCAAATGCCTCTTTATCACTCATTGCGTCCGCTTCTCTATCTGTGATGATACCGCGCTCGACAGCTTTCATTTTTACTGATAAAGGATCGATTCCCTTACCATCATCTACTATCTCAACTACAATGTGATTGCCCTCGTTATAAGCTTTTAACTGGATAACGCCTTTTTCTGGCTTTCCTGCTTGAGCCCTATCTTTTGGATCTTCGATTCCGTGGTCGCAAGAGTTTCTGATAATATGAACTAAAGGATCTCCTATCTCTTCAACAATAGATTTATCAAGCTCAGTTTCCTCACCACTAATTTCTAAATCTATTTGCTTACCTAGCTCACGGCTAAGATCTCTTACCATTCTTGGAAATTTATTAAATACTTTTGCTATAGGGAGCATTCTTGTTTTCATAACAGCTAATTGAATATCAGTCGTAACAAGACTTAAAGCCGAAACTACCTGATTTAGCTCTTCTAGGAATTTCTCTCCCTCGTATCTCTCTTCTACGTCATCATAAATTTTAAGAAGTCTGTTTTTGCCTAAAACCAACTCGCCTATGAGGTTCATAAGATTGTCAAGTCTTTTTACTTCAACGCGAACAGTCTGCTCTATAGCTGAACCGCTTGATTGAGCCGGAGCGTTTTTTGTCTCAGAAGCAGCCGGTTTGCTTGGAGCAGGTTCAGGTTTTGGAGCAGGTTTTGGATCTTCATGATGCTCATTTTTTCTCTGCTCTTTTCTGGCTTGATCTTCTGCTTTTCTAACTTTTAGAAGCCTTTCTATCTCAGCTTCCACTTCAGCTTCACTTAAACTATTTACATCAACATCATTAGCCGATTCATCTACTTGCTCTTCTTCTTTAGGCTCGTTAGTATTGGCTTCTTCTTTAGGCTCTTGTTTTGGAGCATCATTTGTTTCTTGTTGGCTAGATTGCGGTGCTTCGCCTTCACTTATAGCAGTAAGTCTAATACAAATATCATCTATGCTTATTCCTGCGCTAGTATCGCTACCGTTATCTCTTATACTTCTTAAAAGAGCTTTCATCATATCAACAGATTCTAAAACAACATCCATTATATCAGGAGTTATTTTCAAATCACCGTGGCGAGCTTTATTTAAAACATCTTCCATATGATGAGTAAGTTTTGTTAAAATATCAAAATTTAAAAATGATGAACTTCCTTTAACCGTATGAGCTACACGGAAAATTCTGTTTAAAAGCTCTAAATCCTCAGGGTTTGCCTCAAGCTCTACAAGATCGTGATCAATCTGTTCAATAAGCTCAAAAGCTTCGACTAAAAAGTCTTCAAGTATTTCTTGCATATCATCCATAAATCACCTCTTAACTAATATATTTTTTATGAGCATCAATAACTTTAATGACCTCTTTGTAAAGCTGTGTAGCATTAAATTTGGTCAAATACCCATCAGCTCCAGCCTCTTTTCCATGAATCTCGCTAAACTCATTGCTAAGCGAAGAGTTAAAGATAATAGGAATATTTGCAAATCTTTTATCTTCTTTTAAGCTGGCTGCAAAGTGAAAACCGTCCATCTGAGGCATCTCTATATCGCTTATGATGACTTTTAAATTCTGATCTAAATCATCTTTATAAAGCGAATAAAGATCATTCATTTTCTCGATTCCTTCAGATCCGTCTTTTGCTTCAACTACTCTAAGACCCATCTTAGCAAGAGCGTCTCCAACTAGACGTCTAGCAGTTAAGCTATCATCTAGCACAAGAGCGATACCGCTTAATTGTCTCATTTCATCGATTTCCATCTCAATTTTTGGCTGATAAATTCCGAGCTCTTCAACTATGCTTTCTAAATCCAAAATCAAAAGAACTTCGTCATTTTCGATTCTAGTTACGCCTGTTATTTTTGACTTATCAAGCGTTCCGCTTCCTGCACCACCTGCAAAATTTGCCGGTTCTATATCTTTCCAGCTTATACGACGAATTCTTTTTGCTTCATGAACAATAAAACCTATAAAAATATCACTAAACTCTGCTATTATAACGCGCGGCTTTAATATGTTATCTCTTGGTTCTGCTATATTCATCCATTTGGCTAGATTTATAACAGGGATAACTACTCCACGTAGATCAAAAATCCCCTCGATATAATCTGGCACACCTGGAAGTTCGGTAAGATTTGGCATTTTGATAATCTCTTTAACCTTAGCAACATTCACTCCATAAATACCTTCATAGACCTTATCTTTGCCTTGCTTAAATATACGAAAATCAACAAGTTCCATCTCATTCGAACCCGTTTTAAGAATATTATCATCAAACATTTGGGCTCCTTACGATTTGAAATTTTATTTCATGGTCGTATTCTACTATAAAATACCTTTGTTCAGACGCAAAACAAGGTAAATTAATATAAATTTTATCTTCAATCTTTAAATTTACACCTTGGTGATAGTGACCTTCGATGATTTTTGAGGTTTGATAATTATGAATTTTAGCGCCTATCACAAAAGTAAAATCAATAATTTTATAATTTAGATTCTTATTTTCTTGTGCTTTTAAAATTGATTTTGAGATTTTAAATTTAAAAAATCCATCTATTTTATCCATCAACCATAAAAAAATCTTATTTCTAAGAGATCTTAAAACAAAAGTTTCAAACGGTTTTAAAAATATATCGCCGTGAGCAAGACTTATTTTTTCACCGTTTGCATTAAAAATTTGCGGCTGAGAGTAGATGTCAAATACTTTTAAATTTGGAAATATATTTTTTAGATTAAAATCGTGATTGCCTTCAAAATAATATATATCAATATCTTTACCAAGCTCATTTAAAAGCTCTATTTGCTCAGAATAAAATAGTTGTGAATATGTAGTATTAGCAAGAAAATCAAACATATCTCCCATTATAAAAAGCTGCGGCGGAGCCAGAATAGCTCCACTTTTCAAAGCCTTTAGGAAATTTAAAAAGCTTTTTTTATTTGCATTATCGTGAGCGTCCGCGATAAATAGTGCGCCGTCTAAAATTTCTTTCATATAGAATTGCCGACAAAAGGAAGTCCTAAACTCTCATCAAACCCAAACATCAAATTTGCATTTGCCAAAGCTTGACTAGAAGCGCCGCGAAGAAGATTGTCGATACTTGAGTTTATCCAGAGTTTACCGTTTTTATTTATCACAAAAATATCGCAAAAATGCGTTCCGCTTACAAATTTCGTATTAACTGGTTCGGTACGAATGCGGATAAACTTCTCATTTTTATAAAAATCTCTTAAAATTTGTAGTGGATCAATATCTTTAAACTCATCTTTAAGAAGCAAAAAACTACTCACTAACATTCCGCGAGTAAGAGGCACTAAATGCGGCACGAACATTATTTCGATATCATCTTTTAACCCGTTTTTGAGGTTTTTGTTTAGATGCTCTTTTATCTCATCACTGTGCCTATGAGTAAGAGGACTATAAGCATTTACATTTTCATTTACGCTTACAAAATGGCTAGTGGATTTTAGACTTTTTCCAGCACCGCTAAGACCACTTTTTGCGTCTATCATTACACCAAATTTAGGCTCTAGCATATCTACAAACGGTAGTAAAGCTAAAAGCGAACAAGTCGGATAGCATCCCGGATTTGCTATCAAATTTGCGGTTTTTATCAAGTCCCTATTTATCTCTACTAGTCCATAAACGGCTTCTTTTAACCCGCTTTTATCCAAATGCGGACAGTAATTTTTTTCATAATTTTCTAAGCTCACGCGGTAATCAGCAGAAAGATCAACTATCTTTACGTCTGAGCCTTTTAGCTCTTTTACTACCTTCATACCTTCAGTATGCGGAAGTGCTAAAAATACAAGTTTACAACGCTTTTTTACTTCATTTGTATCTGCGACTTCGACTTTTAAATTTAGCACGTTTTTAAGACTTGGAAACAGATCTTCAAGCTCATTTTGGCTAGTTGCTCCTGCATAAACTAGCTCAAAATTTGGATGATTTATCAAAAGCTTTACTAATTCAAGTCCGGTATATCCACTGATTCCTATTATGCCGACGCTTATTTTCATCTTCAACCTTAATCAAATTTGATCGGTTTATAGCATACCGAAACTATCTCTATCTCGCTTATTCCATTTGGTAAGCTTAAAGTTACATTATCGCCCTCACTTTTACCGATTAACTGTTTTGCAAGAGGCGTATTGATACTTATAAGACCCCTTTCAAGATTGCTTTCGCTGATTCCTACTATAGTATAAGTCGTTTCTAACTCGGTATCAACGTCCATTATGGTGATAGTAGATCCAAATTTTACTCTGTCGTGTTCGTATTCACTCGGGTTTATCACCTTTGCTCTGCTTAATATATCGCTAAGCTCGGCTATGCGGTTTTCTATGAAAGCCTGCTTCTCTCTTGCGGCGTGATACTCGGCGTTCTCTTTTAGATCTCCATGGCTTCTTGCTATATCGATCTCTTCAACGATGGCTGGTCTTTGGACGAGTTTTAGATCCTTTAACTCAGATGATAATTTTTCATAACCATATAGCGTCATCGGCTCTGTCATTTTGTCTCCTTTGAACCCATTTTTTAATGATTTTATCTAATTTTGGCTTAAAACCATATCAGCGACTATTTTAGCGCTTCCGTGTTTTAAATAGCTTCTAAGCTCACCACAAGCTCCTAGAAACTTACTTCTATCGCAATTTTTATACTCATCAAGTAAAGCTTTTTTGCTAACTTGCTCTTGGATCAACTCAACATTTAGTGCTTCTTTATCCATAAAATCGAACATTATATTTGCAAGGCCGACGTGTTTTAGTTTTACGAGTTTTCTAGCAATCCATATATCAATCGCTTTTGCTTTATAACAAAGCACAAACGGAGTTCCTATAAGAGCCGCTTCAAGAGTAGCGGTTCCCGAACAAACAAAGGCAAATTCGCTTTGTAAAAGAGCTGCGTGAGTGTCAAAAATTATTTGGAATTCGCTCACGTCTCCATAAATTTCATCTATATCATTCTTTAAATTCAGTGGTACTACTAGAAGCTTTTTATTGTTTAGGCTTGACGCAACCTCTTTGTATATAGGCATAAGTCTAGTTATCTCAGACTTTCTTGAGCCGGGTAAAAATGCTATAACTCCGCTATTTAAAAGCTCTTTTTTTTGTACTTTTATCTCATCAAGCAAAGGATGACCTACATAATATGAGCGCGAATAAAACGAAGCATCAAAAGGCAAGATAGAAGCTAAATTATCGCAGTATTTTTCTACTTTAGCCGCGCGTCCTCTTTTCCACGCCCAGACTTGAGGAAGTATGTAGTAAGTTACCTTGCATTTTAGCCCAGCTTCTTTTATGGCTTTTGCTAAAGGTAGGTTAAACGCAGGGCTATCGATCAATAAAACTTTATCGCAGTTTTTAGCAAGTTTAACCATCTGTTTTAAAGCTTTTTTAGCTTTAAAAATCAATGGTAAAATCTCTACAAACCCCATAGCTGAAAACTCTTTACTATCATAAAGCGGTTCACCGAATTTTTTATCGAAAATTCCGCAAATTTCAGTATCGCCAAGATATTTTAAAACCTCTTCTAAATGTAAATTTGCCGAAGCTTCAAGGCAAGAAACTAAAATTTTCATAAAAGGCATCCTATCTTTTTATTTCATTATATCAAAAATTTAAAAAGTTCGGATAAAATTAATGCAAAGGGGTCAAATTTGAAAGAAATTTTAATAACAAACGATGACGGTTTTGAAGCTTTAGGAATTAGAGCTTTAAGAAACGCTTTAAAAGACATCGCAAAAGTAACGGTAGTCGCTCCAAGCAGTGAAAAATCAGCTTGCGCACACTCTATAACATTAACTCGCCCACTCAGATTTATCCAGCTTGATGACGGTTTTTTTAAGCTTGATGACGCAACGCCGAGCGACTGCATATATCTTGCGCTTGAAACTATGTATAAACACAAAAAACCAGATCTTATAATAAGCGGTATAAATCACGGCGCAAATTTAGGCGAAGATATCACGTATTCAGGAACTTGCGGAGGCGCTATGGAAGGTACTTTGCAAGGCGTGGCGTCTATGGCGATATCTCTTTTATATAAAAACGATAGCATAGATAAATACGGTTTTGATTTAGCTTGTGAGATCAGTGCTAATATAGTAAAAAACATATTTGAAAATGGTTTCCCGCTAAATGGCAGAGAGTTTTTAAATTTAAATATTCCAGCAGTTCCAAAAAATGAGTACAAAGGGCTAAAAATAGTCCCAGCAGGTCATCAGGCGTACAACACAAACGCCGAACTTCATAGAAATCCAAGAGGGTTAGAGTATTACTGGTTAGGAACGCCGAATATACATTACCTTAAAGAAAATGATAACGAATGTGATTTAGCCGTTACTTTTGACGGATACGCGTCACTAACTCCCATAAAGCTTGATATGACCGCTCATCATAGTATAAATAGACTAAAGAGTTGGATATAATAATGCAGATTAATGATAGATTTACAAGAGCAAGATGGCTCTTTGGAGATAATTTTGAAAAATTAAGCAAAGCAAAAGTTCTTGTGTGCGGCTGTGGCGGTGTAGGCGGGGTATGTATAGACGCGCTGTATAGAAGCGGAGTAGTAAATTTAACAGTTATAGACTGCGATAAATTTGATATAACAAATCAAAACCGCCAAATAGGAAGCCAGTTTGTAGGAGAGCTAAAAGCGGACGTATTTACTAGGCTATATCCAGGTATTTTAGGGTTGAATTTAAAACTTACAAAAGAGATTGTAGAGGAATTCGATTTTTCTAAATTTGATGTTGTTATAGACTGCATAGATGATGTTCCAGCCAAAGTAGAAATAGCAAAAAAATGTCATAAAAAACTGCTTAGCTCAATGGGAGGAGCAAAAAGACTCGACCCTACAAGAATACAAGTAGCGAGTATTTGGAAAACAACAAATGATCCGTTTGCTAGAAAAATAAGATACGAGCTAAAAAAAGCCGGATTTAAAAACGACTACAAAGTTGTTTTTTCTACCGAAATGCCAAATTGCAAAGATCTTGGAAGTTTTATAGGCGTAACTGCGAGTTTTGGATTAAATTTAGCTAGTCTTTGCGTACAAAAGATAACTCATGCTTAATTTTTGGCAAAACTTTAAGCTTCTAGCAAATCCTACAAAAACGACACCTGATTTAAGCAGCGTAGCTGGAAGCTTGGCTGAGAGCGAATTTGCGATAGAACTAAGCAAAATAAAAAGAATATGCGTATTTAAAAATAAAAGAATAAAAGATTGTTTAGCAAGTCTGCACGAGATAGATTTCATCATACTTGATGGCAAAAAAATATATCTTATAGAGATAAAAAACTGGTCTGGAACAGTAAGTATAAATGAAAATGATGAATGGATACAAATAAATAAGCAAAAAATTATAAATCATTCAAATCCGCTTAAAAAATTACTTAGAAATACAACGTTTTTTGTAAATCATCTAAGATCTTCAGGCTTTGATTTAAGCGGCTATGAGATATATCCGCAAGTTGTTTTTATGAGTTCGAATTTAAAGTTTGATTCTGGATTTAAAAACAATATATATATCAAAAAAAGTAGGGAGTTTTTACATAGTTTAAATAGACGAGATAGGTTTTTTAAATTTAAAAAACCCGATCCAAATAGTCAAAAATTAGTAGAAATTCTAAGTTCGCTCACGGTCTGGTCTAGACTGCATCTCTATGGAGGAAGCGTACTTACTGGAAGCATCAGATACTTCGTGATAAACGGTAAAAAAACAAGACTTCCAAAACATTTTAGAGTAAATCACGAATTAAATTGGAATAGAAAAAAGCCTATAAGTTTTATAAATTCACTATTTGGAAGACGAAAAAAGCTGAAAATAAAATCTAAAATATTTAAAGTAAAACCGAATGATAGCGTAGCATTTTTACAAGCAGGAAAAAATAGAGTCGGATTAATTAAATTTGGAATAATAGAAAAAATAGTCAAAGACGATATTTCTTAAATATTTAAAGAACCTAAAAAGGTTCTTTAAACTCCTTGAGACATTGCGTTAGCCACTTCTGCCGAACTTGCTCTGATTTTTTGCATACAATCTTTAGCCTCTTTAGCTAATTCGACGCTTTGATTTACATCTTCTAATCCATCTTTTATACTTTGAACCACTTGTGAAGTAACATCTCTAATAGAACTAATAGTAGTTGATATCTCGCTTACAGAGTGTTCTGTTCTTTCGGCCAAACTTCTGACTTCATCGGCAACAACAGCAAATCCGCGTCCGTGGTCTCCGGCTCTTGCAGCTTCTATAGCCGCATTTAACGCTAATAAATTTGTCTGATCCGCGATATCGCTAATTGTTTGAATGATAGATTTGATTTCATCTGATTGTTGATTAAGCGACGCTACTAAAGTACTACTTTGAGACATCATATCTGCTATATTTTGTACGTTTGACACTGTATTTTCTATAACTCTATCTCCATCTTGAGTAAGATTATCATTTTCATCTGCCAAATCACTAATTAGTTTTAATTTTTCTTGATCTTTGATTACTTGTTCGCTTATATCAGTAGCAAATTTAATTACTTTATATATCTTTCCATCTTCATTTCTAACAGGATTATAACTAGCTTCTAAATATACGATTTTTCCACTCTTACCATATCTGACGTATTTTCCAGACTGGAACTCTCCGCTTCTTAATTTAGTCCAAAATCCCACATATTCTTTAGAGTTAGAAAAGCTAGAATCACAAAGCATACTATGATGCTTGTCTTTAATCTCGTCCAAAGTATAACCCATCGTACGCAAGAAGTTTTCGTTTGCATTAATTATAGTGCCATCTGGTCTAAATTCAATAATAGCCATAGAGCGATTTGCAGCATATAGTATTTTTAAGATCCATAAGCTCATAATGTCTAGTTGTGATATCATTTGCAAATTTTATAATTTTATATACTCTTCCATTTACATCTAAAATTGGTATATAATTTGCTTCTAGATAAATATCTTTGCCGCCTTTTGCGATTCTTCTAAATAGTCCGCTTTTTGACTTTCCGGCTCTCAAATCAATCCAAAAATTATCGTATTCCATAGATCTCACAACATCTGGAAGACAAAACATACTATGATGCTTGTCTTTAATCTCGTCCAAAGTATAACCCATCGTACGCAAGAAGTTTTCGTTTGCGTCGATTATAATTCCCTCTGTTGAAAATTCTATAACAGCCATCGTATGTTTAATGGCTCTTAATATATCTTGCAACTCCGTACAGTGTGTATCTGTTTGTTGAATTTGCTTTGCTTTTCCAAACATCTTCTACCCTTTCTAGTTAATTTTCATAAATAGTAAGATTGCAAAATAATAATGAAGTAAAAATAATAAAATTACAATAAAAAAATAATTATATTATAATATTATCTAATTTTTTTTATAGAACATTTAGATAATTTATATATATTAGATGGCTTAGTTTCACTAAAAACTTCACCTACTATGACATCACAACTACTCTTAGCATATTGTAAATCAAATTTTTGTCCATGGATATTTGCACTACTTGAATACGCCCAACCAAGCTCATCAAGAAATTTTGAATGAGGATGATCTTTTATAACTCTTATTGCTTTCGTGTTTGGATATATGAACGTAGTTTTCTTAGCTCTTCGTACAAGATTTTTGAATTTACACGGCACGCGAGTAAAGTTTTTCAACATTTCAAATTTACTTACGCAAATAAGACAAGGTTGATCTAATGGACGATTTTTAAGCTTATTTAACTCTTCTAAGTTTTGGCTTAAAAATCCGGCCGTCGTATCGGTTTGTGCTAAATAAATCATAAAAGAGTTATTCTAGCTCCTAAATTTGCAACGCCTTTATAAACTGCACTTGTTACTATGGCGTTTATGCCTGTTTTTGTGTACTGCGCGGCGTTTGACTCATTTATACCCCCAGCAGCTAAAATGATAGAATTCGGGAAATTCGCGTTTTTAAACTCTACTAAGTTTTGAACTTCGTCCACGCTCATTTTATCACACTGAACACCGTCGCTTCCGGCTTTTAAAGCAGCTTTTGCAAATTCTAAATCACTAGCTTCGACGATGATTTTTCTCTCGCAAAGTCTATTTTTAAATTTAGAGATATCAGATAAAAACTCATCTAAATTTATATAAGCATTTGTATGGTTTTCAAAAAACAAAACAGTGTCGCTAGGCCCCAGTCTATGAACTTTTGCTCCACCTTCAAGCGCCGCTTTTAAGCAGAGTTTTTTTGCAAACGGAAAAACTTTTCTAGTAACTAAAATTTCACAGTTTTGACTAATTTCTCTTACGCTTTTTAACATCAAATTTGCGCTAGTTGCGATACCACAAGCATACTCAAGTAAATTTTGAATAGTTTTATATGTAGCGTGAAGAGTGTTAAAATCTCCGATCACGCTTAAAATTTGAGTGCCGCTTCTAGCTTGCATAGAGTTTTTAAAATTCGAATAAAACTCAAGCTCTCTTACCTTGCAAATTTGACTCACCGCGTCTAAACAACTAAGCGTGATATCTTCTCTAGTAATTATGCAAAGTTTAGCTTTTGCTTGAACTTCCATAAGCTCGGTGGTAAGATCGTTAAAAGGAATATCGCTTTTTACAAGTTCTTCTAGCTCCGAATTACTAAATTTAATCATTTTTCTAGATACTCTTGCAAGCTTTTTACTTCCAAAGCTGCTTCGTTTGCACTTATGGATTTAGCTGCGACTAAAGCTGCGTTCATATTTGTAAAATACGGAATCTTAAATCTAAGCACGGCTTGGCGAATTTTATGTGCGTCGCTTGAGCTTGATTTATTATCGCTCGTATTTACCGCTAAGCTGACTTCGCCGTTTTTCAATTTATCTTCTATATTTGGACGACCTTCGCTTATCTTATAGACCATTTCGCACTCTATTGCTGCGTCTTTTAAGAATTTATACGTTCCACCAGTTGCTAGAACTACAAAACCAAGAGTAACAAACTCTTTTGCAAGCTCTATTCCTCTTTGTTTATCGGCGTCAGCTAAACTGATAAATACTTTTCCGCTGCTTGGAAGACTATTTTTTGCTGCGATCTGAGACTTAACAAAACTCTTTGCAAAACTATCGCTAATGCCCATAACTTCGCCGGTACTCTTCATCTCAGGACCTAAGATCAGATCGGCTCCGCTTAGTTTATTAAACGGAAATACGCTCTCTTTTACGCAAACTATATTTTTAATATTTGGTTTATATACGCTGCTGTTTTTTGTCACAACATCAAACTGATCATAGAATTTAAGAGCTTCGGGAAGATTCCCTTGCCACATAACTCTAGTTGCAACCTTTGCCATAGGAATGCCTGTAGCTTTGCTTACAAACGGTACCGTACGACTTGCACGCGGATTGACTTCGATAATATAAAGCTCATTTTGATACACTGCAAATTGTATATTCATAAGCCCGACTACGCCCAAATTCAAAGCGATATCTTTAGTGCAAATTTCAACTTGATTTATAATCTCTTTACTTAAATTTTGAGGCGGAAGTATACTCGCACTATCACCGCTATGAATTCCCGCTTCTTCTATATGCTCCATAATAGCGCCGATATAAACATTTTTACCATCACTTATAGCATCAACATCTAGCTCGGTAGCGTCTTGTAAAAATTTATCCAAAAGCACCGGAGAGTGATTGCTAACTTTTACGGCTTCGCTCATATATTCTTTGAGTTCACTTTCGCTATGTACTCTTCTCATAGCGCGTCCGCCTAAAACATAGCTAGGACGAACAAGAACCGGATATCCTATAACAGCGGCTTTTTGCACGGCTTCTGATTCGCTAGTTGCGGTATCGTTTTGCGGCTGTTTTACACCGATTTTGCTTATAAACTCGCTAAATTTCTTTCTATCTTCTGCAACGTCGATAACCCTAGCGCTAGTTCCGATTATCTTAGCGCCTATCATAGTAAGTCGCTTTGAAAATTTAAGTGGAGTTTGACCACCAAAATGCACTATAATGCCATCTGGTTGTTCTGCTTCTATCACGGCTCTTAAATGCTCAAAATCAATCGGTTCGAAATACAAAATATCACTAGTATCATAATCGGTCGAGACGGTTTCTGGATTACAGTTATACATTATCGTAGTAACGCCAAGATCGCGCAAAGCATAGCTCGCATGCACACAGCAGTAGTCAAACTCTATACCCTGACCTATTCGATTTGGACCGCCGCCGATGATAAGAACTTTTTTATTTTTATTTTCTACTTTTAAATTCGGTAAATTTGAAGTGATATTCGTACTGCTATAAAGATACGGAGTAAGAGCTTTAAACTCTCCTCCGCAAGTATCTACTTCTCTGTACTCTAAGTTGATTTTATGTTTTATTCTAGCGTAATATATATCGTTTTGACTAAGCTCGAGGTTGTCTTTTTCATTTATAAGCTGAGCAAGCATTTTATCACTAAAGCCCCAAGTTTTAGCTTTTCTTAGAAGATCTTTGTTATTCAAAATATCCATGTCAACGCTTTTTTCAAATTCGGTTATCTCATAAATTTGATTTAAAAACCACGGATCAATTTTGGTGAGCTCATAAACTTCATCTACACTTTTACCATTTCTAAAAGCTTGAGCAACGTAAAGAATTCTTTTTTCATGCGCATTTCTAAGACCGAAAATGAGCTTTTCCTCATCCAAGCTTAAAAAATTAAATCCGGCGTAATCTTTTTCTAAAGAACAAAGCGCTTTTTGGATGCTCTCTTTAAAGCTAGTTCCTATCGCCATTACTTCGCCCACACTTTTCATAGCCGTGCCTAAATACGGGTTTGAGCCAGGGAATTTTTCAAATGTAAATCTAGGAATTTTAGTAACTATATAGTCAATCACAGGCTCAAAGCTAGCAGGAGTACCTGTTATATCGTTTTTTATCTCATCAAGAGTAAATCCAACTGCAAGCATAGTAGCGACTTTGGCTATCGGATATCCAGTAGCTTTTGACGCAAGAGCGGAGCTTCTACTAACGCGCGGATTCATCTCGATCACGGTCATTCTGCCGTTTTTTGGATTTATAGCAAACTGAACATTGCTTCCGCCCGTATCTACACCGATTTCTCGTAAAATTTTAAAACTGGCGTCCCTCATATGCTGATACTCTTTATCCGTAAGAGTCAAAGCCGGAGCTACCGTGATACTATCTCCGGTATGTACGCCCATCGGATCAAAGTTCTCTATAGAACAGACTATTATACAGTTATCGTTTTTGTCTCTGATAACTTCCATCTCAAACTCTTTCCAGCCAAGCAAACTCTCTTCTATCAAAATCTCATTTATAGGACTTGCATCAATCCCTGCTTCGGCTAGATCTCTAAATTCGTCTATATTATAAGCTACGCCGCTTCCGGCGCCTCCAAGGGTATAACTAGCTCTTATGATAAGCGGAAATCCGATATCGCCGGCTGCGACCATAGCCTCTTCTATATTGTAAGCGTACATTGATTTTGGAAGATCCATACCTATCTTTAACATAGCTTCTTTAAATGCGACTCTATCTTCGCCTTTTTTGATTGCAGCCGGATTCGCACCTAGAAATTTGACGTTTCCAAGCATACTTGCTTCATGAAGCTCCATAGCTACATTTAGCGCTACTTGACCACCCATAGTAGGAAGTATAGCATCTACGTTCTCTTTTTTTATTATACGACTTATACTTTCTTTGGTTATCGGTTCTATATAAGTAGCGTCCGCAAAATCAGGATCGGTCATTATAGTAGCCGGATTTGAGTTTATAAGTACGACTCTATAGCCTAGTTCTTTTAACGTTTTAGCTGCTTGAGTTCCGCTATAGTCAAATTCACACGCCTGACCGATAACTATAGGACCGCTTCCTATAAGTAAAATTGTCTTAACATCTTCTCTTTTTGGCATTAATTTTCCTTTGTCACTACATACAGATATGATGGAACCTCTATTTTATTGTCAGGCTCAACTATTGCACTTTTATACAGATCTTGCTCTTTTATCTCAACTATTTTACCAACGGGTATTCCGCCAAAAAATATACCGTCAAGCCCGCTTGTATAAACTTCATCTCCTACTTTTGGATTTAACCACTGCGAAATGTATTTTATAACTATATTTTTATTATTTCCTTTTGCGATGCCTGAAATTTTATTTTCCCCTATAAATACCGAAAACATAGACTCGGGATCGGTCTGCAAAAGCCCTAAAGGTTTTCTATCTTTATTTACTACTATCCCGGCACTCCTACCTTTATATATAAGACCATAAATTTTATCTTCATTGAACTCTTTAAAATCCAACCATACTTTATTATAATCGCCCATATTTACATATGATAGCGCACTTACTAATTTTACTTCCGGAGCATAGATAGTTGAGTTTTTGTCACTTAAAATATTATTTAGCTCATAAGCAAACGCTGAAAGTAGAACAGCTGAACGCTCTAACTCTAAATTTTGAGCTCTTAAAGCTCTGATCTCTTCAGCTTGCCTAAAATGCTCTGTTATCTTGTCTTTTAAAAACCCTGTGAAATTTTGATAAAAGCCTATACTTGAACTAGTAGAATCTACAAAAAATCTTCTTGCATAGTCGCTAAAATAAAATGACACAAAAGTTAAACAACCGATTGTTAAAATAAATTTAATTTTATTCTTCATTCATAAGCTGCTGAAGTAAGCCTATCTCCTCTAATGCTTTTCCGGTTCCTTTAGCCACTGCTAAAAGCGGTTCATCTGCTACATAAACCGGAAGTTTTACGATATCGGCTAGATATCTATCCAGACCACGAATAAGCGCTCCACCGCCAGTTAGCACAACTCCGCGCTCAACTATATCTCCGGCTAGATCAGGCGGCATCATTTCTAAAACTGTTTTTAAAGCATCGGCTATCTCTTTTAATGGCTCTCTCATAGCCTCTCTAACATCTTCGCTCGTTAGTTCAACTCTGCTTAAAAGTCCGCCTACTTGATCTCTTCCTTTTACAACGATAGAAAGCTCTTTTGGAAGCTGAGTTGCCGAACCGACTTTTATTTTTATCTCTTCTCCGGTTCTTTCACCGATTAAAAGATTATACTTTTCTTTTATGTAATTTACTATACTAGAATCTATCTTATCGCCGGCCGTGCGGATACTTTTACTTATAACCAAACCCCCTAAAGATACAACCCCTATCTCGGTAGTTCCGCCGCCGATATCAACTACTAAACTTCCTTGCGGCTCTCTTATAGGTAAATTTGCTCCTATTGCAGCAGCCATAGGTTCTTCTATCAAAAATACCTCTCTTGCTCCTGCGCTCAAAGCACTTTCACGAACCGCTTTTCTTTCTACTTGAGTTAAACCGTAAGGCACGGATATAATTATACGAGGACGCAAAAAGCTTTTTCTTCTATGAGTTTTTTCTATAAAATACCTTATCATCTTTTCAGTCATATCAAAATCAGCTATCACGCCGTCTCTCATAGGGCGGATGGCTTCTATATCGCCCGGAGTTTTACCGACCATCTCTTTAGCATCATGACCTACAGCTAGTATTTTTTGCTTTCCATACTTTTCTCTTTGGACTGCTACCACACTCGGCTCATTTATAACAATACCTTTATCTTTGACTAAAACTAGCGTGTTTGCCGTACCAAGATCTATCCCCATATCGCTTGAAAAAAATCCAATAATCTGATCTAATATCATAATTTCCCTTCTTTTAGTTTTGTGCTTTGATTAATAATGGTTTTGCCTTGCCTATGGCAACGTCTTTTGAGATGATAACATCATATCCTTTAAGATCCGGAAGATTAAACATTATGTCCATCATAATATCTTCCATGATACTTCTAAGACCTCTTGCTCCTGTTTTACGATTTATAGCTTGTGTAGCAACCTCTTTTATAGCATCATTATCAAATTTTAAATTTGCGCCATCTATCGCAAATAATTTCTGATACTGTTTTAAAAGAGCATTTTTTGGTTCCGTTAAAATTTTTACCATATCATCGGTTGTTATCTCATTTAAAGTAGCAATAGCATGCAAACGTCCTATAAGCTCAGGGATAAGGCCAAAATGAACTAAATCATCTGGCTCAACTAAGCTTATTAAATTTTGCTTATCGTCGCGACCGCGTTTTATCTGACCAAATCCAAGAACATTTTTTCCTATTCTTCTTTCTATAATCTCATTTAACCCATCAAAAGCTCCGCCGCATACAAAAAGAATATTTGTTGTATCTATCTGAATAAAATCTTGATTTGGATGCTTTCTACCGCCTTTTGGAGGGATATTTACGGTACTTCCTTCTATTATTTTAAGAAGTGCTTGCTGAACTCCTTCGCCGCTTACATCGCGAGTTATAGAGCGATTTTCACCCATTCTTGCTATTTTATCTATCTCATCGACAAATACAACTCCTTGCTGAGCTCTTTGTACGTCTCCGCCAGCTGCGCTAAGTAGTTTTGTAAGGATATTTTCCACATCTTCGCCTACATATCCTGCCTCAGTTAAGCTCGTAGCATCACAAATCGCGATCGGCACATCTAAAAATCTAGCTAAAGTTTTCGCCATAAGAGTTTTACCGCTTCCTGTTGGACCTATAAGCAAGATATTTGATTTTGAAATTTCAGTATCATCTTCTATAGCATCTTGTTTAAATATCCTTTTATAATGGTTATAAACGCCTACGCTAAATACTTTTTTAGCTTTTTCTTGACCTATAACATAACTATCTAAAACATCTTTTAAAAGTTTTGGTGTTATATCTTTATAATCTTTACTTGTTTTTTCACTACTATTTAAACTTTTATCACCATGCACAGCAGCATATCCAGCATCAATGCAGTACTCGCATATAAAAGCGCTATCTGTTTCATTTGCTAGTAATTTTCTATCTTCGGCTTCACTCTCACCGCAAAAACTACATTTCCTAGCCATTAATATTTTCCTTTTTCAAGCGGAATTCCCCTTGTTGTATTTATTATAAACTCACACATTTTTTTTGCATATTCATTTGGATTTAAATTTAAAAGCTCCTGAGCTCTATCTTTTAATCCTCCACCGCTTCTAAATAAAAATTTATAAGCCTTATTTATCTCTTCAACAACTTCTTTATCAAATCTACGACGAATTCCTACTAAATTTAAACTTCTTATATAAGCCCTATTTCCCTCTGCTAAACAATACGGCACAACATCTTGAGACAAAGCCGAAGCGCCTGCTATCATACAGCTTTCACCTATTCTTACAAACTGATGAATAGGAGTAAGTCCTCCTACTACGCTAAAATCGCCTATTTCTACATGTCCTGCTAAAGTAGCGTTATTTGCTAATATAATATTATTCCCAAGTATGCAATCATGTGCGATATGCACATACGCCATTATAAAAACATTATCTCCTATACGAGTAATTCCATCGCCTTTATGCGTACCTGAGTTTATAGTACAAAACTCGCGTATAGTAGCATTTTTACCTATTATAACACCTGTATTTTCTTCTGGACGGTAACTAACGTCTTGTGGGGCGTCTCCTACTATAGCATAACTATAAATTTTGCTTCCGCTGCCAATTTTCGTATCGCCTATGATCCTAGCGCCTTGCTTTATAGTAACGCCGTCTCCTAAAACAACTTTGGAGCCTATAAAGGAGTATGGTTCTATAATGCAGCCTTCGCCTAAAATAGCGCCGTCTTCTATAACCGCTGTTGAATGAATACTCATATCGCGCCGCTACTTATCAACTATCATAGCTTTTAACTCAGCCTCAGCTACCAATTTATCGTCCACGTAGGCTTTCCCGTCTAAAACCCAAACATTTCCTTTATGTTTTAATACCTCTAAACGATACTCTAACTTATCTCCTGGCTTTACAGGATTTCTAAATTTAGCTCTATCGATACTCATAAAATATACGACTTTATTTTCTATGCTCAAACCGCTTGGATCTTCTGCACTTTTAAATGCCAAAATACCACCTGCTTGAGCCATTCCTTCTATTATCATAACACCTGGATATATCGGATGCCCAGGAAAATGTCCTTCAAAAATTTGTTCTGCGATAGTTATATTTTTATACGCATAAACACTTTTACCCGTTTCTAATTCACAAACTCTGTCTATTAACAAAAACGGATACCTATGTGGTAAAATTTTTTGAATTTCTACTACGTCTATCATAAATTTTGCCCTTACGTTGATATAAACTCCAAATTTTAGCAAAAATTAGCAAATAGTTAGATAAAACGAAATAAAAAAATCAAAATTTGTTTGTCGTTTAATTTTAATTATATATAAGCGTGCTTAATAAATTTAATATTTTTTTAAACTTTGCAGAATCAAGCAAGCAATTTGGAGAAATATTCTATCTTAAATTTAAATAAATAATGATATATCCATAGATACCGTATTTGCCGCTTCGCCTTTGGTTAGTAGCCAGCACATTTAGCCTAGCGTAATTTCGCAGCCAAACTGATTTCTTATATCGTCAGTTTCCTATATCGTAAACTCTACTGTAGCTCTTTGAATTTGAAATAATTTTATCTTGCGCTTTTGCATAATTTTCGCTTAGATAAGCTTCAAGCCCACCATCAAAATCATTGCCAAAGCTACGATCACCAAACCAAAAATGATTTTTTTTCGTACTCTCTCCTTTTTGAAATTCGTAAAATATATTTAATCAAATTTAAACTTCATTTAACTTTAATTTTTAAGGTTACTTTCTATTACTGTTGCGCATTGTAAATTTAAGCTGATTTTAGAGAGATAATTTAAATATTTAGCTTGCTAAAGATATAGATTTGCGCCTCAAAAAAAGTGCGCAAAATCTACAGAACAAGCTTTTCTATGCTTTGCGTATACATAACGCTATTTGCTCTAACCTCGAATTTGCCGATATTTATCTCATCAAGCACGATGATAGGAGAAAGAGAAAAATTACCACAAAGCCATTTGCGAATTTTTAACTCGCGCTTTAGCTTCGGCGGATTTGCCATAAGCTCCGAAACGCTCTTATAAAAAAATCCGCCAAGCTCGTTAAATTTAGCAAGACTAATAAGCTTTATATCGTCTTTATTTGTATTTAAAAGCTCTGAGTTCTCATTTACTTTAAATTTAACTAACTTCCTATTAAAATGCGAATAAAAAAGAAAATAACTAGGCAAAGTTACGCCATCAACGCAAACTTTTGCAAATTTTAAGCGATAATTTAAGATTTTTTCTCTTATCAGCTCAAATTCCAAACCATTTTTTTCATATTTTCTTACTTTTTTATATAGCTTTAAACGACTTTTTATAGATCCAAACTGAACTTGTCCACCAAGAGGTTCAAAAAGTTCATCTATGATTTCATTTTCTCTTTTTTGTGCACTCAATCCAAAAATGCAACCGCAGTAATTTTGATGATACAATTTATCGTTTTTAGCTAGTTCAAACTGCTTTGTAGTGCCGCCATTTTTGCGAAAATCCACAGCTATAGGCTCTAAGTTTGTACCAATAACTGCATTTTTTAATGCATTTTCTAACTGAGTAAAATCCTTTTTGGGGCTCATTAAAAGCGTTGTAGTTATCTTTTTACATCCTAACTCAACTGCTATTTGCGCCGATTTTCCCACACGAAAATCAAAACAATACTCGCACCTTTTTCCTTTTTCAGGCTCATTTTCAAGACCTTTTGTGCCCTTAAGCCAACTCTCGTAATCGTAATCTCCACAAATAAGTTTAACACCTAGCTTTTTACAACTTCTTTTTACGTCTTGATAACGCAACAAAAACTCACTATACGGATGGATATTTGGATCATAAAAGTAGCCTATGATGTTTTGGCTAGGATAGGCTTTTTTAAGCTCTTGTAAAAAGTAGTGACTATCAACACTGCAGCAGATATGAACTAGCAAAATTTGACCTTTTATTTTTATATTATCAAAATAATAGTGAATTTTTAGTAAATTTTATTACTTAAATAGATAATTTTTTATATAATAATATAAAAGGAGTCATTATGAAAACTGCTAAGATAACTGTTTATATAATCTGTCTTGTATTTCTGTTTTATACTGTTTTGGGATATTTTGCAGCTCCAAAACTCATTATGAATTATGTGCCAAAAATTGCCGCGCAATATGATGCGAATTTAAGCATAAAAAATATAAAATTAAACCCTTTTACATACGAAGCAAACATTACTGGAGTGGAGTTTAGCCGTAAATCTCCTATATTTAAATTTGACGAAATAAATATAAATTTCGATCCTATAAATTTGATAACAAAAACCATAAAAATCGCAAATTTAAAAATTTCTAAACCTGAAATTTTTATCCAAAAAGAAGAAAACGGTGAGTTTAATTTCTCATTTTTACTAAGCCAAAAAGATACAAATAGTAGTTCCGATACCGAAAAAACAACCCGATTCGAGTATGAAATAGGCGAACTCGAGATAATAAACGCAAACTTAAACTATGAAGATTTTAGCAATGATTTTAAACTTAGTTTAAAAGACATGGATTATAAACTTTCAAATTTATCTACTAAAAATGGAAGTCTTGGAGCACACTCTTTGCTAGCTAGCTCAAATCTAGCAAATAAAATAGTTATAGATGCAAATGCTAGTTTAAATCCACTCAAAATAGATGGAAATATACAGATAAACGAGCTAAAAACGAAGCCGATTTGGATATCGTTTTTCAAGAATATGCCGCTAACTATAAATAGCGCGGTTGTGAGTTCTGATGTAAATTATAGTTTTAATTTTGATAACAATATCAGCATAAAAGCAAACGCAAAAACAGATATCAAAGATATAAATATAACTCAAAATAAAAATACTTTTATAATAACTAGCTTAATCATACCGGATTTAAACGCAAATTTCATAAATAGCTATAATAATTTTGATATGAAAATGTCTATATCAAATGTAAATATAGGCAGTTTTAAAACTAAATTTGATGAATTTAATGCTAATTTTGATAAGTTGAGTTTGGCTGCAATTAGGTTAGGTTTTGATCAAAACTTGGATTTAAATTTAGATATAAATGATATAAATTTAAAAAAATTAAATGTCAAAAAAGATAGTTCAAAGCTAAGCATAGACACATTCGCATTAAATAAAATAAACTTAAAAAAAGATGATTTAAAAATAAAAAATACGTCGATTGCAAGTACGAGCTTAAACTTAGATAAGCAAAATTACCTGGATATAAATGGAACCGAGCTTAGTAATTTCAATTTAAAAAACAACAGTCTAACACTAGAAAATATAATTATAAATAAGCCAAATTTTGCGACTTTCATCGACGAGAGCGGATCTAAGTTCATAAACAATTTATTCTCCTTGCTCCCTAAAAACAGCGATAAAAAAGATGAATCCAAAAAAGATGAGTTTAACTATAATATTTCAAATTTCATCCTAAATAACGGATACTTGCATCTTAGCGACGAAATCAGCAAAAACAGCATAAAAAATATAGAACTGAGTGCCAAAAATATCTCAAATAAAGACAGTCTAACACTGAATTTAAATGCAAAAGATGATAATTTAAATTTAAAAAGCAGCGCAAAGATAAATATAAATAAAAACGAATTAGGCGGAGATATAAACTTAAATTTAAACAATCTAAACTTCGCAAAACCATACATAAAACGGTATCTAAACATATCGGATTTAAATGCAAAGATAAATTTAAATGCAAAGATAAATTATACCGATAAACTAAGCGCAAAAGCCGATTTAAACGTAAATAACTTCTATATAAAAGATGATAGAAACGAGATATTAGGTTCTTTTAAAACTCTTAGCCAAAATATAAATTTGAACGATAAAAATATCTTGATATCAAATGTAAAGCTTGAAAATCCACATTTAAAATTTGTAGTTTCAAAACAAAAAGAGTTAAATATTTTAAATTTAATAAAAAATCAAGATAGCAAAACTAGCAATGAAGAACAAAGCGATAACTTCAAACTAAGTCTAAAAAATTTAACGTTAAAAAATGGTAGTTTGGAATTTAAAGATGACAGTTTGGCTCTTCCTTTTGATACAAATATAACTAAAATATCTACCACGATAAACGAGTTATCAAATGACAAAATAAGCAATATCACGCTTCACGGAGTTGTGGCAAACTATGGATTTAGCGAGATTTTAGTTACTACTTTGCCATTTGATCCAAGATCTAACACGGATCTTATCGTACGTTTTAAAAATATAAATTTAAAAAATATAACTCCGTATTCGGTAAAATTTTTAGGATATGAGATTGATAATGGTAGACTAAGTGTAAATTTAAATTATAAAATAAAAAACTCTATATTAAGCGGCGCAAACTCACTAAATTTCGATAACCTAACTCTAGGACGCGAAATTCCTAGCAAAGACGCGGTAAGTCTTCCTTTAAAACTTGCGATTTCTATACTAAAAGATAGCAATAATCAAATTGATATAAATCTTCCTATATGGGGCGATTTGAACAGTCCGGAGTTTAGCTACTCAGGTATCGTTATTCAAGCTATTTTCCAACTTTTCAGTGACGTCGTCACTTCTCCATTTAGATTTATAGGAAATGTTCTTGGTATAAATACAGATGAGATCAGTAGTGTTGATTTTGCTCCAGGAACGGCGTTTTTACTAGAAACAAATGAATCAAAGATAAAAAAACTAGCAGATATCGCGAAGAAAAAACCAGAAATCATATTTACTCTCACGCCGACTTATTCTCAAATACCAGATTCCTACGCTATAGCAGATAGAAGCGTATCTAAAGATATACTTCTTGTTATGAACACAAAAGATCTAAGCTATGAAAATGCACTAAAAGAGATGTTTAAGAAAAAATTTAATAATTCTGAATTTATAAATGAAAAAGATGCGAAAGAAAAGCTTATATCTCTAGTAAAAATCAACCAAGACAGGATACTAGCCATAGCACAAAAAAGAGTAGAAAATCTACGTAAAAAATTGATGGAAAACGGAGTTAAAGAAGGTCAAATAGAGATTTTAAATATCAAAGACGTAAAAGGTCAAGCAAACGATAAAAAAGTCTCAATGCAGATAAATATAAGAACAAGATAATTGATAAAAATAGCAAAAAGCACCGACCTTGCATATAAAAATATATTAAGATTATGCAAAGCGTTGCTTTTTAAATTTACTTTGCCAAATCAGCTAAAACTTTCATAGCGTGACCTGCGGCTTTTACGCTTTTATACACTTTTGCGATTTTTCCTGTTTTATCTATAACAAAAGTCGTTCGCACTATACCAAGATACTCTTTACCGTAGTTTTTACGTACTTGCCATACGCCATAAGCTTTTGCTATTTCTTTTTCCGGGTCGCTTAAAAGTATATGTTTAAGACTCTGTTTTTCTATGAAATTCGAGTGTGATTTTACGCTGTCTGGACTGATACCTATAATGATAGTATCGTTTGCTATGAAATCATCGTAATTTGCGCTAAACTCGCACGCTTCAGTCGTACAACCAGGCGTGTTGTCTTTTGGATAAAAGTATAAAACTACGTTTTTACCTTTAAAGTCTTTGAGTGAGATTTTAACTCCATCTGCGTTTTCTAGCTCAAAGCTTGGAGCGATATCGCCGGCCTTTAATGTAACTTTTCTCTCAACGTCTTCAGGCAAAAAAACTGTAGTTTGAGCTGATTCTTTTGTTTTAGGAGCGCATAAATTTGACTCTTTTTTATCGTTGCACGCCATTTATTTACCCTCTTTTATAGTTTGAACAGATTTTGCACCAAAATACGTCGCTTCAGGGCGAATTTCATCGAAATTTATCACGACTCTATCTGGATTTTTTCCTAAATCTTTTACCATTATATCCGTGATTTTGACTGCGATTTCATCTAGTTTTTCACGGCTTGGCATGGAACCTGCTAATTTTATATTTATAATAGGCATTTTATTTCCTTATTTAAATTTAATGCGTGATTATAGCGAATTTAAATTAATCAAATTATTCATATCTCTCAAATTTACTCCACAAATTTACTGCCATTCAAAAGATATTAATCAATTTTTTAGCATAATGCCTAGATTATTATTTCATAATTTTATTAAGCAACATATCAATATCATCTTGATGAATATTGTCTTCCATACCATACTTTTTTGCCGCCAAATTTAGCAATGATATTTGATCTTTTATGTATTTATCCACTTCGTATATTTTCCAATTTTCAAGACCAAATACATTACAATATGTGTAAACAGTTGAAAAAAGTTATATTTAAAATCATACGTAAATACTGGTCGTTACCAACTATACTTTTATCATATATGTAATGCGTATAAGCTACAGAATATGTATAATTAAGCAATTTTTTTAATTCTATTCTACCTTCTGAATCGTTAGCATGATTTATCCAAAAATGATTTTTAGAACCTTTAACAGTTGAATAATATCTATCATACTGACCCAATAAATATTCGCCAACATCATCTTGTTTACCATTATATATAAAAAATGTTATCACTAAAGCGACTAAAATAGAAATTCCATATGTGAAAAAACTTAATATTATAGCAATAATCCATAAAATAGCCATTTTATTCCTTTACTTTATATCCAAATTTTTTCAAGAAAAATTTGTAAAGTTTTTTTACGATAAAAATCAAAGCCCAAGCAACACCGCCCAATACCAGCATGTAGATTATCGCTCCTACGCTTTGTCCGTTTGATGTAGCACCTTTAAAAACTGCCAAAAATAATCCAGCAGGGAAAAACCATAAGGCTAATCCAATCACTAAAGCCAAAGCAAATGCAACAAATTTCATTCTAATTCCCCCTTATTAAACCTTGATTATCTTCTCTCATTCCGTATTTACGGTATCTTTCAAGCTCATAATGCAAATGCTCTATACCAAATTCCTTATTTTTCATTCCACTGGCAAATATAATTTCATTTAGTATAAATAGCTTTTGATTTCCACTTACTACTTCATTTCTCTCAACTGCTACTTTATCAAATTCATCTGATATAGTTTTAAGCAAATTTATGATTTCCTCTTTTGCAAACATACCTACATAAGGATTTTTTGTAGATTTTAAAAGCTCTATATTTGCATCCACCAGCTCATCGTATAAAGTTCGCTCTTTTTTTACAGCATCTGGCATTTGAGAATAAATCATAAAAACACAAAATATAACAAATAAAATAAAAAATATTACCCACATCATTAACCTAAAATATTCTCTTTACATCACATTTACTTGGAATTGTCATATCGTAATCAAAAATCAAAGCATTATCATAAGAATAATTATCATATTTCAAAATTGCTTCGCTTCCATATGTGTAGTGATAACAAAATTTTGTTTCGATAAATATCTCATCAGATGTTCTGTATAAATTACTATCAACTCTTTTTACATAAACTTTATACAACTCTGCATTAAGAAATGAAAGACAAACAAATAGACAAAATAAAAATTTCATACAACCCTCCTTAAATTTATCCCATAGGATATAGAAAATATAATTGTATCGGTATAAATTTAAAAGAAAATTAATCCCATAGGATAAATATGCAGAGTGAATTTAGCAATGCAAGTGACGAGGAAATCGCTGCTTTTTACAGACAATTATCACAAAACGTAAAACACTTAAGAGAACAAAGTAAAATTTCTCAGCTTGAATTAGCTTTAGAAATAGGTATCAAATCAGTCGCATTTTACTCCAATTGTGAAAATAATCGCTATGGAAAACACTTCAACATCGAACATATTTTTAAAATTTCAAAAGCCTTAAATGTGGATATAGAAGAACTATTTAAATTTAAAAATTAAGCTAAATTTAGTAATATTCAAAAGATATTAATCAAATTTTGGATAAAATCAGGCAAATTTTATAACCACGAAAGGCAACAAAATGGCAATACCAGAAGCAGAGCATATATGGTTTGATGGGAAACTAATCAAGTGGAAAGATGCCACGGTTCATGTTTTAACTCATTCACTTCATTATGGAAATGCTGTTTTTGAGGGAGTTAGGGCTTATAAGACACCAAAAGGCTTAGCTATATTTAAACTAAAAGAACATACAAAAAGACTTTTTGAATCAGCAAAAGCCTGCGGGATTACTATCCCATTTTCACAAGATGAGATAAATAAAGCGCATATAGATTTACTAAAAAGCAACACTTATAACAGCAACGTTTATATCCGTCCACTTGTATTTTTAGGGTACGGAAAAATGGGAGTTAACCACATCGGCTGCCCAGTAAATACGGCTATAGCCGCATGGCAATGGGGAGCTTACATGGGCGATGATGCTCTTGAAAACGGGATAAAAGTAACGATCTCATCTTGGATAAAACCGGCACCGTTTTCTATGATGGCAAAAGCAAAAGCAAGCGCGAATTACTTCAACTCTCAAATGGCGAACTACGAAGCGCAATTATCTGGATACGATGAAGCTTTGCTTCTTGATCCTCAAGGATTTATAGCTGAAGGAAGCGGAGAGTGCTTTTTCATAGTAAAAAACGGCGTGATCATTACTCCTCCAAATGACACGAGTTTAGAAAGTATAACTCAAAAAACGGTTATAGATATCGCAAAAGATCTAGGCTACGAAGTGGTCCGTCAAAGAATCACAAGAGATGAAGCATATACGGCAGATGAGGCATTTTTTACAGGAACAGCCGCGGAAGTAACGCCTATAAGCAACATCGACGGTAGGATTATCGGCTCAGGAAAAAGGGGCGTTATAGCCACACAGCTTCAAGCCGCATATTTTGATGTAGTAATGGGTAAAAATGCAAAATACGAGCATTTTGTAACATATATAAAATAAATTTAAAAGGAATAAACTTGCCAGCAGATTTAAATGATTATTTCAACAAGAAAAACGGTAATGGAGGCGGAAACGGCGGAGATAATAAGCCGAATTTCAACTTTAAAAAACCAAATATGCCGAGCCTTCCTAGCGGCTTTGGTAAATTTAGCGGTATAATTTACGCTATCGTCGTTATCATAGCTGTTTTAGTCATAGCAAAACCATTTATAATAATAAATTCAGGTGAGGTGGGTATCAAATCAACAGCGGGTAAATTCGATCCGACACCTCTTGGTCCAGGATTTCATTTCTTTGTACCTTTTGTACAAGAAGTAAGAGTAGTAGATACTAAAGTTCGTATCATAAACTATACTTCAAGCGAAGGCAGAAACGAAGCAAATTACCGTGGTAGCGGTATAGAAACAAAAGATACTATATCGGTTCTTGATTCTCGCGGTCTTCCAGTCAGCATGGATATCACCGTTCAGTACAGACTAAATCCGCAAAATGCTCCTCAAACTATAGCCGCATGGGGATTTAGCTGGGAAAGTAAGATAATTGATCCAGTTGTTAGAAACGTTGTTAGAAACGTAACTGGTAAGTACACCGCCGAAGAGCTTCCTGAGCGTCGTAATGATATAGCAGTAGCTATAGATAATGGTATAAGAACAGATATCGATAGCCAACAAAATAAACCGGTAGAGCTTTTAAGTGTACAACTTCGCGAGATAATACTTCCGCCAAAAGTAAAAGAGCAAATCGAACGAGTTCAAATAGCAAAACAAGAAGCCGAAAGAACAAAATACGAAGTAGAACGAGCGAATCAAGAAGCTCTTAAAAAAGCAGCTCTTGCAAAAGGTAACGCAGAAGCCGTAAAAATAGAAGCTCAAGGTAGAGCCGACGCTTTAAAAATAGAAGCAAACGCTCAAGCATACGCAAACAAAGAAGTAGCAAAAAGTTTAGATAATAACTTACTGCAACTAAAACAAATTCAAACCCAAAAAGAGTTTAATGAAGCATTAAAAGTAAATACCGATGCTAAGATATTTTTAACTCCAGGAGGAGCCGTACCAAATATCTGGGTGGATACAAAAGACAAACCCAAGCAAAGCGCTCTAGAGCAAAAGTAAGGATAAAATATGTGTGTGAATTGGGATAAAGTAGCTGGACTTTTACCAGTAAGTGTACAAGAGTATAGCTCAAATGAAGTTCTTATGATGGCTTATATGAATGAAGCAGCACTTAATCTTAGTATAGAAACTGGTTTTGCTCACTACTTTTCACGCACAAAAAATAGAATCTGGAAAAAAGGTGAAGAGAGCGGAAATTTTCAGATTATTAAATTTATGGCTCTTGATTGCGATAACGACGCGCTTCTTATTAAAGTCAAACAAATAGGCGACAATGCTTGTCATACCGGAGCAAAATCTTGTTTTTTTAATGAAATTTCAGCCAACAAAGCAAATTTAAATAACAATCAAAAAACCTATAAATACGATATTTTAGATCATCTTTATCATATAGCTCTTGATAGAAAATTAAATAGGAGCGAGAACTCGTATATATCTAAACTATATCAAAAAGGTGAAAATAGTTACTTAAAAAAAATATGCGAGGAAGCCGGAGAGTTCAGTTTTGCTATCAAAGATCTTTCTAAATTTAAAAAATATGCAGATCTAAACAAAGAGAGTTTCGGCGAACATATAGATGGCAAACCAGATTACGACGTAGTATATGAAGCAGCAGATATTTTATTTCATCTTATAGTCGCTTTAGCTGATTTTGATATACATCCGGCTAGAGTTTTAGATGAGCTGAAAAGACGCGAAGGAATAAGCGGTATTGAGGAGAAAAATGCTCGCTCTAGATAGCATAAAACAAGGTATTAAATTTTATATATCGCATTTCGGTTTTATCGATTATTTTGCGATAATTTGGGTTTTATTAGTGTTTTTAGTGGTGCTTTTTCTTGTTATAATACTCATTTTTAAGCGCCCAGGTCTTGCCTCAATCCTACTTATAGCCGATATAGTATTTGTATTTCTTGGTATATTCTATACGCATAAATTTATAGATGGAACTTTAAGAAAGAGAGAGATTATGATAAGTGATATAAAACAGCTAAACTACTCAGATACAATGATAGTCGATCTGAATTTGACTAACAAGTCAAATAAAGCGTTTAAATATTGCAATGTAAATTTGAAGTTTTACAAAGTAGCGCCTAATAAATTTAAAAACTACATAAATTCTCTTAAGCCATTTTACAAAAAAAATAGCGTGATAGAAGATGGAGTAAATATAGGTCAAACCAAAAACTTAAGGCTTGTCATAAATGACTTTAGACCGACTGATTATAATACAACTGTGACTTCGGAGTGTTTTTGATGGGTTATTTTACTATTTATCACATAATCGCACTAGTGATTATATTTATACTATTTTTAGCTTTTTTATTTCTGTCCATAAAAGAAAAAAAGGTTTCAGTAGTGCTAAGTATGGTGCTGCTAAATATATTTGTCATGACCTCTGTTAGCATACTTGCAATGCTTATAATAGACGAATATACAAAAATAGCCAGAATAATCCAATTAGACCAAAACAGAGTACTCATCAATGAAAGTATAGTATTTACGGGCACTATCCAAAACACGGGTTCACATACGATCACTAATTGCAAATTTAATATAAGACTTGTTAATTCTCCTGTTGAAAAAGGAAAGCTTGATCCTACTATATTTCAAACAAGAGGATTTTTTGAAATATTTAAAAGAAAAGATACTCAATCCAGCACACAAAATGCTAGCTTCACAATCGGACATGGTTTAAAAGCAGGTGAAACTAGAGCATTTAGCGTTTCTATGAATTATCCGGCGCATTTTAGAAGTCCAAGTGTATATCATACTTTATCTTGCCACTGATAATCAGCAAGATAAAATCACATAAAACCAGGCTTTGAAACTCTGGTTTTAAATAAATTTATTTTATAAAATAATCACCATCAAAGCTCACGAGAGAATATTTTCGCTCATTGCCAAGGCTGCTAGTAAGCTCATCGATACTAAGAAACTCAAGACTATCAGCGCCTATAAACTTACGCACCTCTTCTACGTTCATATTTGCACTTATAAGCTCAGCGTAACTTGGCGTATCGATACCGTATCTACAAGGATGTTTGATTTCTGGAGCAGCTATTTTCATATGAATCTCTTTTACTCCGGCATGCCTTAAAAGCTCAACAATTTTTTTACTAGTAGTTCCTCTTACTATACTATCATCGATGACAACAACGCTTTTCCCATTTAAAACAGAACTCATAGGGTTTAATTTCAGCTTAACTTTTAAATTTCTCATCTCTTGAGTAGGCTCTATAAATGTACGACCCACATAGTGATTTCTCACTATAGCCATCTCAAACGGTATTTTGCTAAACTGAGAATATCCAAGCGCCGCGGGAACTCCAGAATCTGGCACCGGAACTACAAAATCAGCTTTGATATTTGATTTTTTAGCCAAAGTCTCGCCGAGTTTTTTTCTTATGTCATATACATTTTTACCGTCTATGACACTATCTGGTCTAGCAAAATATATATACTCAAAAGCGCAAATTCTAGGATCGACTTGTCCAAAAAGCTGGATACTTTTAAACTCGCTTTTACCTTCTTCAAATATAAGCATCTCTCCTGGCTTCACGTCTCTTATAAAAGTTGCTCCTACAAGATCAAACGCACAAGTCTCGCTAGCTACGATATATCCGCCATCTTTTAATCTCCCAAGACTAAGTGGTCGTACGCCGTAAGGATCGCGCAAAACAAACATCTTTGAACGACTCAGTATAAGAAGACAATACGCTCCTATAATCTGACGAACGGCTTCAACTATGCGATCTTGCAGATGCTCTTTTTTGCTTTTTGCAATAAGATGAAGAATATTTTCCGTATCCATATTTGACTGAAATATCGCACCGTCCTCGACAAGCCTCTCTCTAACTTCATTTTTATTTATCAAATTTCCGTTATGCACTATGCTAATCTGACCCAAAGAGTATTTTGCGCTAACTGGCTGAGCATCCAAAACGCTATCGCTTCCTGCGGTTGAATAACGATTGTGACCTATTGCCATTTCACCTTTTAAAACTTCAAAACTATCATGATTAAAAACTTCTGTTACTAAACCGCGATTTTTAATGGTTTTGATATTGTGATTATTACTAGCGCTGATTCCGCTTGCTTCTTGACCGCGATGCTGCATAGAAAATAGACCGTAATAAGCAGTCTTAGCGGCATCTTTTGAATTTATAATTCCTACTATCGCACACATTTTATAGTCCTAAACAATCATAAATAGAGTAAAGCTTAGGCTCTTTTGATTTTATCCAAATGGCAGCTTTTATAGCGCCTTTTGCAAATGTAGCTCTAGATGTAGCAGTGTGATTGAGTTCGATAAACTCCCCATCATTATAAAATCCTACAGTATGACGACCGACTATATCGCCGCCTCTTAGGGACATAACAGCTATCTCGTCTTTGATTCTAGCTCCTATCATCCCGTCTCTACCGCTAACTCTTACGCTATCTAAAGTCAAGTTTCTAGCTTTTGCGGCATGCGTTGCTAGTGTAAGAGCCGTGCCGCTTGGGGCATCTACTTTACGGCGATGATGCATCTCGACTATCTCTATATCAAATCCATCTAAAACTCTACTTGCAAGTTCAGTAAGTCTATTTAACACTGCTACGCCTAAACTCATATTTGTAGCTTGAAGTATAGGCATAACAGAGCTAGCAAGTTTTATGAGCTCATCACCTTCGCTTCCCAGACCGGTTGTACCTATGATCAAAGGTTTTGGGTTTGTTCTTGCATAGTTTATTAAATTGACAGCACCATCTTTAATACTAAAATCAATTATCACATCGCTATTATCAAAAAGTGTTTTTAAATCATTTGTAACGATAGCATCACCGACATCGAAAGGCATAGGTTCTATCGTATAAGCAACGCTTAAAATTGCTTGTTCATTGTTTTTTAAATTTGAAATTATCTCATATCCCATTTTACCGCTTGCACCGTGAATTCCTATCCGTATCATCATACACCTTTTTGGTTTGAATTTTTTCTCATTTTATCAAATTTTTAATTACAAAATGGTTATGTTATAGAAAATTTGAAATTGAAATTTGAGTAAATGTGAAGATTTGAGATATTAATATAATTCGAAATTTGATATTTTAAATTTAAAAAACTAGGCTCAAATAAAAACTTATTTGAGTCTAAATTTAAAAATTAAAATAATCCAACAATTTGAGAAGCAATTTTATCTTCTAATATAGGAGTAGCTTCAGCCAAATCTAATCCCATTTTAGTAGCTTCGGCAAATATAATTGTCTTTTTCTCTATATAATCGCTTTCATAGCTTTGGCTAGAGGTGTCAACTTGGTTACTTCTTAGCGAACCGCTTGCATTATCATTTTTGATATTTCCGCCAAACGAATTTAAAAATCCAGATTTACTTGAATCGCTAACTGAAGCTTGTCCGCTCACGCTTCCTGTAGAGCTAAGAACCGTTCCTTTTGATTTTTGTTTTATATTTATATCTACTTGCATTTGCCAAATAGTATCTTCGGTAATCTTGCCTAAAACTCCACCAACCAAAGCACCAGCAGCACCAGCAGCTATCATACTACCGGCCCCTCCGCTATTATATCCGCTTATAGCTGCTCCGGTGGCTCCTAAAGCTACAGCGCCGCCTGCAGCGTTATTTTCTGATTTTTTATCGCAATATAATACATTTGTACTAAGTATATATGTAGCAACGTCTGGATCATCTACTATCTGATAACCTTTAGACTGCAAACCTTGTATGATTCTATTTTCCAAATTCACATCATGACCGCTTGTGTTTTTGATATTGACAAAAACAAGTCTCTTGTCTTTAGAAACCGGATCTATAAATATACTTTGAGTCATTTTAGAGCTAGTCTGCAAATTCGTAGTAGCACAACCTGTTAAAAAAAGCAGCACGGCAATACTGCCTAAGATAGTTTTTGAACTTAAAATTTTCATATGAAACCTTATTTATAAATTTATTGCATAATAACAAAAAAGTTTATAAAAATCGCTTAAATGAATTTATTAAAGTCAGTAAAAACTGACTTTAATAATGAAGGCTCTCTATATAGCTCATAGCTGAAAGTGCTGCAGTAGCACCATCGGCAGCTGCACACACAACTTGTTTTGGAGCATCTTCTCTTAAGTCTCCAGCAGCAAAAAGACCGGGAATATTTGTTTGCATTTTTAAATTTACCCTAACTTGACCTGTTGATAAAGTATCACATATAAAATTGCCGTTTTCATCTTTTAAAACATCGTTTCTAACATCCAAACCAACAAAAGTAAATATACCAGGCACTGCCAAATCACGCACTGAGCCATCTTGAAGCTTAACTTTTACCCCTTTTACTCCAGCTACGCTATCTCCATAAACCTCATCTACTCTCGCATTTGTTATAAGCTCTATTTTTGGATTTTTTTTAACTTTTTCTACCGTGATCGGAGCTGCTCTAAAACTATCTCTTCTATGTATCAAATAAACCTTAGAACAGATATTTGCTAGATATTCGGCCTCTTCAAGCGCTGTATCCCCGCCACCTAAAACCGCAACTTCTTTATTTTTATAAAAAAATCCATCACAAGTCGCACAAGTAGAAATTCCCTTACCGAAAAACTCGTCTTCTCCTTTAAATCCAGCTCTTTTTGGCGTTGAACCGGTGCAAACTATAACTGCTTTTGCGGTTTCTACTTTATTACCTTCTAAAAAAATACTAAAACTTCCATCACTGTTTTTTGATACTCTTTGAACATTTGCCATTTCATGTTTTAAACCAAATCTAGTACATTGCTCAGTCCAAGGAGTCATAAAACTAAGACCATCCATAACTGTCGCGACTCCGGGATAGTTTTCCATCTCAGAACTACTTGTTATCTGACCTCCGGGCATTCCTTTTTCAAACATCACAACATTTTTAAGACCGCCGCGAGTTGCATACAAACCTGCGGATAGTCCGGCAGGACCTCCTCCAATTATCGCTACATCTAACATAATTTGCTCCTAAATAAATTTATATCTATAAAATTAAATAATAAATCACATAAAAATAAATTTTAAATTTTTGATTGAATATATACAGACAGATAATGGGGTAAAACCCCATTTGGATTATAAAAGCGAGTTAATTTTATCAGCAATTGCCATTTTTGATTGCGCGCCGATCATTTGATCTACTATTTGACCATCTTTAAAAAATAGTAGCGTTGGTATCGAACGAACGCCATACTCAACAGCTAAATCTTGTGCCTCGTCCGTATTAACTTTACAAATTTTAGCCTTGCCATCAAACTCAGCAGCAAGCTCATCAATAACTGGAGCTAACATTCTACAAGGTCCGCACCAAGGAGCCCAAAAATCTACTAATGCAACGCCTTCTTTGGCAACATTAAAATTTTCTGAAGTAAGCTCTATATATTTACCCATTTGTTTCTCATCTCCTTAATAAATTTAGTCAAATTATACATTAAAAAGCTTAAATTAAAAGACAATAGTGAATTAAAAGCTAACGTTTTGTATAAATTTAACCTTATTTTGTTCAATACATATAATATCTATCTGGTAATTCAAATCAAAATCGTATTTTAGCATATAAAAGTTAATAGTTTTTATTATTTTATAAATTTTATTTTGTGTAACTCTATATATAGTTTCGTAATCTTTACTAGTAGATTTTACCTCTACAAAATGGAGAACATCATCCTTTTTTGCAATTATATCGATTTCTCCGAATTTAGAATGAAAGTTTTTTTCTAATATTTCAAAACCTTGCGATACCAAATATTTAGCTGCCATATTCTCGCCTTTAAATCCAAAAAGATACTCTTTTAGACCCAAATTATTCTTCTATTCTGATCATAAATGGCTTATCTTTTATAAAACTCTCATTTTCAAGTAGATTTACCACTCTTACCATATCTGCTTCTAAGCATGTATGAGTAGTAAAATACAAAGTGCTACTATCACAACTCTTATCGACTCTTGGTTTTTGTAAAAAGCTATCTATAGAGAGATTATTTTTACTCATTAGATCCGTAATCTTAGCTAAAACACCTATCTCATCGGCTACTTTTAATCTTAAATAATACTTAGTTCTAATATCTTTTGGACTCATAAGCTCAAGCGGAGCTATCTCAAGCGGAGCTTTATAACCAAGCATAGGATTTTTAACGTTTCTTGCTATATCTATAAGATCGCTTATAACGGCACTTGCAGTAGCACTTCCGCCGGCTCCGGCTCCATAAAACAGACTTTCTCCAACAGCATCTCCAGTAACGCTAATGGCGTTCATTACTCCGTCTACTTTTGCTATCATTTTATCTTTTCTAATAAGAGCTGGATGAACGCGAAGTTCTACTTTATCTTCTCTTCGTTTTGCTATAGCTAATAATTTAATAACATATTCGAATTCATTCGCAAAATATATATCTTCATTAGTGATATCGCCTATGCCTTCTATGAGTATATCTTGCGGTTTTGCATGCACCAAATAAGCTATACTAGCAAGTATAAGGAGCTTATGAGCCGTGTCAAATCCTCCTATATCAAATGTCGGATCAGCTTCAGCGTAGCCGAGTTCTTGAGCTCTTTTTAACGCTTCATTAAATTTAGTGCCGTTTTGCATCATATTTGTAAGTATATAGTTGCTAGTACCGTTCATAATGCCTACGATTTTTTCTATATGGTTTGCGCTTAAACCCTCTCTTAAGGCTTTTATGATAGGAATACCTCCAGCTACGCTAGCTTCATAACCAAATGGAGTATCTCCGGCAAGTATCTCAAGCTCACTTCTATGATAAGCTAATAAAGCTTTATTTGCAGTTACGACAGGTTTTTTTTTCTTTAAGATTTTGCTTACTACATCATATGGTTTTTCCACGCCTCCCATAAGCTCCACAAAAACATCAATATCATCCCTATTTATAACACTTTGTATATCATCGCTAAGAGGTATACTAGACTCTCTTTTTTTACTTATATCGCGTACAACACCTATAACAGGTGTTATCTCAACACCCGATCTAGCTGTTATCAACCGTCTATTATTTATTAATACGTTGGCAACTTCGCTGCCAACAGTACCTAATCCAAGTATCGCTACTCTCATTCAAATTCTTTTAAATATTTTTTTATATTTCTAGCTGCTTGACGGATACGATTTTCATTTTCTATAAATGCAATTCTTACATATCCATCACCAAGCGCACCAAATCCGGCTCCAGGACTAACTGCTACGCAAGCTTTTGTTAGAAGCTGCTTTGCAAACTCTTTGCTTCCTATGCTTCCTACTTGATGAGGAAGTTTTGCCCATGCAAACATACTAGCTCTTGGCTTTGCTATCTCCCATCCAGCAGAACAAAACGCATCTATCAATATATCTCTTCTTTTCTCATATGTTTGGCGAATTTGCTCAACGCAGTTTTGATCACCATCAAGAGCAACAGTCGCTGCTACTTGAATAGGAGTAAACATACCATAATCAAACCATGATTTTATCTTTTTAAGTGCGGCGACTAATTTTTTATTTCCACATACAAAACCGACTCTCCAACCTGCCATATTGTATGATTTTGATAGCGTATAGCACTCTACTGCAACGTCTTTTGCGCCTTCAACCTCAAAAATACTAGGAGTTTTATACCCATCAAAAGTAAGTTCGGCGTAAGCTATATCGCTTATTATATAAAATCTCTCCTTCTTTGCCATATCTACTAAACGCTCATAAAAACTTTTTTGACAAGTCACCGTTGTTGGATTATGGGGGAAATTTACTACTATATATTTTGGTCGTGGAATACTTTCATCTATAGTTCTTTGTAAATTTTCAAAAAATTTATTCTCATCTAGTTCAAATTCGGAATTATAGCTAAGCGGCATTTTGGCGACATTTCCACCAGCTATAATAAATGCTTGAGTATGTATAGGATAAGCAGGATCTGGAACGATCGCAACGTCTCCTGGATTTACTATAGCTTGAGTTAAATGCACAAAACCCTCTTTGCTACCCATAGTAGCGACTGCTTCAGTTTCTGGATCTAATACTACTCCATATTTTCTTTTATACCAATTACAGATAGCTAAACGGAGTTTATATATACCCTGACTTACGCTATATCCATGAGTTTTATCTTTTTGAGCGCTCTCACAAAGCTTATCTATGATGTGTGCCGGCGTTCTGCCATCTGGATTTCCCATAGAAAAATCTATTATATCAGCTCCGTCTCTTCTTGCAGCCATTTTTATAGCATTTACTTCGGCAAAGGCGTAGTTTGGTAATCTCTCAATAGTATTAAAACGTATCTCGTCAAACATAATAACTCCTTAATTTGATTTTATATAAATTGTTAAACCGTGCTTTATATTTTCTAAGCTAAAAACATCATCAATAATTAGATAAAACGCCTCATCAGGAAAATTTAAGTATATTTCTTTTTCTTTTTTATCTGACTTTACTTGACTAATAAGCTTTAAGTTTTTATCTAAAATTTTCACTAATGCTATCCAGCTATCATTTGATCTAGATTTTATCTCTATGCTGCTTTTACCACTTACATTTAAAAAATACGGCTCCAAAGGCTTTGAAAGCTGTACTTCGGTATCACTCTCATAAGTTAAAGTTTTTAGCATAGCTCTGCTAGCATCTATTTCGTAAAAATAAGCAAATTGACCTGTTTTTTTTATATTTTTTATAAATATATTGTTTGATAAAAGCTCTTTATAAAAACTTCCAGGATTTAGCATAAATTGCGTATTTATAGATATACTCCATACCATACCAGAATCCCAAGTATCTAGGCTTTTGGTTAAAAAATAGTTATAGCCAAGATTATTTAAACTCTGAGATATCGCTTTTAGTACAAGAGTAGGAGAAGATGAGCTAACAAAACTAATATCCATATAAACAGGCGATGCATAGCTTAAATTTAAAAAGGAATTTGTCCTAAGTATGTTTGTTATCTTATCGTAATTCAAATTTAGGTTTGTATCTAAAAACTCGGCTTCATTTATAAATAAACTTTTAATTTTTTGCCGGTTTGCATTATATACCTGATCTCCAACTATGCTTTTTAAATTTGAGTTTAAATCATATCCAAAGCATATGGACGCAAAAAGCAAAAAAGCAAAAAATGATTTTACCACTCTTTTCCCTTATTTAACTTTACGTATTCATCATAATCTATCTGCTTTAAACTTCCATTTTCTACTAAAAATCTAAGTGCATTTTTTGATTTAAATGTTGTGTTTTTATCGTTTTGTTCTAAATTTAATTCTCCATGACCTGTTAATACAAGCGAATTCAAACTTAAATTTATATCAACCGGATCTTTTGTGCTAAATGATCTTTTATATGTTCCATCAAGACTTTTTACACCTATCCAGATTGTCTTTTTTGGTATAATTTTAGCGATCAAACCACCCTTAGGTACGTTTTGTTCTGCACTATTTTGCTGTAAATTTAAAACAGGTATCAAGCTATCTATCTGATCATTTTCACTGCTTTGTGTCATAGATGAGCTAAATAAAGACTCATTTTCATCAGACAAATTCGAATCAGTTACATTTTCATCTTGCAAACTGACAAAAGGAATTGTCATATTGCTTTCTATCTTTAAACTCTCTTTTGCAGTTTCTACTACCGTTGTATTTGAGTATGAAACGCTATTATTTTTATCGTCAAATATAAATGAAAAATCATCAAAATATTTCGTATATCCAAAAATCCAAATCAGCCCGACAATAACAAATAACAGCACAAGCGTCCATGTCCAAAAATTGCTGCCCGGTTTTGATGTATAAGCGGGAATTTTAGGTGCTACGCAAAAAGTGCAGCCATCATCACCTGAATGCTCAAAGCAGTAAGTCTTAAACTCATCATACCAATCAGAAAGATCCCACCCATACTCTCTTGTTAAAATTTTTATAAAACCAGAAACATTTAGCTTTTTTAACTTATCAAAATTTTTATCACACATATACTCTAGATATTCTGCTTCTATGTGTGTTTGCTTTGCAACTTCTCTTACGCCTATATCTTTGATTTTTAATATATCATTAGCCATTCATAATCCTATCAAATAATATTCCAAATGCCACACTAACATTCAAACTATCCCAGCCTTCGCGCATATTTATACCTAAATTCTCATCGCATTTTTCAAGCGCTTTTCTAGGAATTCCCTCGCCTTCGCTGCCCATCACAAGTACGGTTTTTTTACCAAATTTGCACTCACTAGGGTTTTTACCTTTAGCATCTGAGCCATAAATTTTAAATCCAAGCTGTTTTAGCTCGTTTAAAAGACTTAGTCCATCACTAACTAGCGTTATAGGCAGCTCATAAGCCGCTGCACTGCTAGCTCTTATGATACCTTCCATGGAAGCACTTTTAGATATCATTATAACACCGCCTCCGCCAAGAGCGTAAGTCGTGCGAACTATGCTTCCTATATTTCCTACGTCGCTTAATCCATATAGCACGACTAAGAAGTCTTGTTTTTTTATCTCATTTAAGCTAGCAAACTCGAACTCACAAACTTCGGCTAAAAAGCCTTGATGATTGCCCCCGCGTGCTAAAGCTTGAGCTTTTTTGTTATCTACCTTGTGGATTTTGACTCCACTTTTCACAATTTTATTAAAGATATCTTTTTCGATATCTTTGGCAAGATAGATATTTATAAGCTTCTCTTTGTGCTTTTCTAACAAATGTAAAAATAGTTGTTTTCCATAAATAATCATACGCCTGATAATACCCAAAAGCCGTTAAAATTTAGCTTATGTTATCAAATTTTGGTATATTTTTTTTGCATTCTCACCGGTTATTTTAGAAATTAGCTTAGCTTTTTGTTTTAAAGGCAGATCAAGCTCCATAATATCTTTTGTAGTGATACGCTCTAATGCTTTATTTGCAGAACGATCGATCACAACACACCACTCTCCGTTTAAATTTGAGTTTTCAAGCTGAGTGAGTAAATTTGTAGCACTATTTTTAAATTTAGCTTCAAATTTTTTAGTCGCTTCTTTGATAATAAAAACTTCCCTTAAAGGATCAAATTCAGATATGCTTTTTATAAGGCTTAAAATTCGTTTTGGAGACTCATATATAATCACCGGATATAGCGAATTTAACGCATTTTGGATAGCGATAGCTCTTTCTTTGCCTAAATTCGGCAAAAATCCTAAAAAAGTGAATTCTTTTTCTATGATCCCGCTAGCTGCGGCTGCTAGTAAAAGAGCGTTTGCTCCGCTTAGAACTTCGTATTTTATACTATTTTGCTGGGCAAATTTGACTAGCGAAATTCCCGGATCACTGATGCAAGGCATTCCTGCGTCACTAGCATAAATGCAAATTTTAGTTTCAAGCCTAACTTTATCAAATTTATCAAAAAAATCTTTTTCGTTGTGAGTATGGAGTGAGTAAAACTCTTTTGGGCTGATTTGTAAGCCAAATTTTGCATTCAAAAGAGTTATAAGAGATTTTGTTACTCTAGTATCTTCGCAGATGATGATTTCACAAAGTTCTAAGACGTCCAGGCATCTCTTTGAGATATCATCTAAATTCCCTATAGGGGTTGGAAGAAAGTAGAGCAACGGTTTATTTCATATTATATTTTTTCTTGAATTTATCAACACGTCCTGCGCTATCTACGATCTTTTCACTACCTGTGAAAAATGGGTGACACTCGCTGCAAATATCAACTCTGATTTCTGACTTATTTGACTTGCTTGTAAATGTGTTGCCACAAGCGCAAGTAACTGTGCATTCAACATACTCTGGATGTATATCTTTTTTCATTGCTTGTCCTTTTAAATTTTATAAAACTTCGCATTATAACTAAATATTCTTAAAACCAAATTACTTAGCATCGCAAAGCAGCTCGCAAGATGTTCTGGTGCGTAAATTTAGATACGCTGCGTTCAAGCATCTTGCATCTTTATCGCCACTTAAAATTTCAAGTTCATCACCTATTTTCCAGCCTTTACACGGTAAGCTCAAAGCCAAATAGTCTCTGTTATTTATAGTAAGCTTTAGCCCATCCTCACTTATAAAATTAACTTTTAAATTCTCGGCAAAAACAGCAGTGCAAAAAACAAGAAAAATAACAATTCTTTTCATTTTATAACTCTAGTTTCATTCGGTTTCATTTCTATGATCTCCCACGGAAGTCCTTGCTTATTTAATTCGTCCATAAATGGTTTTGAATCGAAATTTTCCATATTAAACACACCTTTACCACTCCAAATTCCACGCGCAACCATCATACTTCCTATCATCGCAGGAACTCCTGTAGTGTAACTCACGGCACCTACTCCGGTCTCTTTGAAACACTCTTCGTGATCACATATGTTGTATATGTAGATCTTTTTTTCTACTGCGTCTTTTACCCCGGTTATCACGCAGCCTATATTTGTTTTGCCTTTTGTTCTCTCTCCAAGTCCAGCAGGATCTGGTAAAAGCGTCTTTAAAAACTGTATAGGTACAATTTTTACGCCGTTATGCTCTACTTCGTCTATGCGAAGCATTCCTACATTTTCAAGACATTTCATATGAGTTAAATAACTTTGTCCAAACGTCATAAAAAAGCGAATTCTTTTCAGTGTAGGTATATTTTTTACTAAACTCTCAAGCTCTTCGTGATAAAGCAGATAACTATCTTTTACGCCGACTTTTGGATAGTCCCATTTAAACATTATCTCCATAGGATCGGTTTGTATCCATTTACCATTCTCCCAGTATCTGCCCTTTGCGCTTACTTCGCGTAAATTTATCTCAGGGTTAAAATTTGTAGCAAATGCGTATCCGTGATCTCCGGCATTGCAATCTAAAATATCGATCTCGTGTATTTCATCAAAAATATACTGATTTGCATACGCACAATACACATTTGTCACACCCGGGTCAAATCCGCTGCCAAGAAGAGCCATAGTATTTGATTTTTTAAAATCGCCATCTTTTGCCCATTGCAACTTGTACTCAAACTTAGCGGTATCTGGATGTTCGTAATTTGCAGTATCGATGTATGGAATTCCGGCCTCCGCGCAAGCATCCATAATAGTAAGATCCTGATAAGGAAGCGCAACATTTAACAACAAATCCGCTTTTATATCTTTTATCAAATTTACGACTGCATTTGTATCATCAGCGTCGATCTGAGCTGTATTTACGGTCACATTTAAACGATCTTTTATAAATTTAGCTATTTTATCGCATTTACTCTTTGTCCTGCTTGCTAAAGTTATTTTTGTAAAAATTTCACTATTCATAGCACATTTTACGGTCGCCGCTCGACTAACTCCTCCGGCTCCGATTATAAGAATATGGCTCATCTGTATCCTTTGATAAATTTTTTATGAATTATACTTGAAATTTGATAAAATGTTAATATATCGTTTTTACTTTACAATAAATTTAAGTTATAAGTAAATTTAAGCAATAATATTTAATCAAAAAAAATTATCAATTAGACTATCTTCATTATAATTTAATTTTTAAAATTTATATTATAATTTACTTGATTTTAAAAGCGATATCAAGCGAAATTTGATACTCTTTATCTACATTCGGGAAATTTGAACTTGCTTTTTTCAAAGCTTGAATAGCCGCCTCATTTAGCGAATTAAAAGAACTTTCACTTTTCAATCCATAGCTTTTTAAGCCGTTTTTATCTAAGATAAACTCCACTTTTACTACGCCTTGATATCCTAGCCTTTTTGCAACTTTTGGATAAATTACGTTTTTGATAATCTCATTTTTGATCTTTATGAATAGCTCGTCATTGCTTTTTAAATAGACTATATTTGAACTGTTTTCGCCTGATTTAAGACTACTGTTTTCTGAGCTGCTTTTTGTCAAACTGCTGCTTTTTATACTTTGAGTCTGATTTGTATCAATGTTATTTGAATTTAACGGAATTTCAAGCGGAATTTTTTCGTACGTTTGATTTTTAATATACTGGTTGGGCGCTTTAGTATTTTCTTTTGATATCTGCTTTTTTTCTACTTTTTTTGGCTTTGGAAGCGGTTTTTTTACTATCTCATTTTTTGGTTTCGCTTCATCTATTATCTGTTTTTTCTGCTCTTTTTTAGGCTGTTGGGGCTCTCTTGCTTCTTCTGTTTTTACACTGTTAATCGGAGTTTCAAATTTAGCCAACGGCAGTTTAAAACTCTGTTCTGATTGCTCTTTTGGTAATTTAATATCTAAATTTAGCGCGTAAGCAAAAGCGCAAACATGCAAAGCGGTCGATATCAAAAACGCTATCAAATTTATACTAATTGTTTTTTGTGACGATGGAAAAATTTTCATGATTTTTCTCTTTTAATATATCTATGATCCACACGAAAGTCTCAAATTTACTCTCTTTATCACTTTTTATCTCTATCAATTCACTATTTCCTAGTTTAAATATTTCGCTTCTTAAAGCTTCTTTATCTACTAATATATCATTAAAATATAAGTTATTTTGATCATCTACGATTATAACGGTTCTACTTTTTTTCATATTTTCCATGCTAGAATTCGCATTTGGCAAACTTAGTTTTAAATGTCCACTAGCTATAAACGTTGATATACTAAGCACTATGCAAAGTAGTACCAGCATAATATCTATAAACGGAACTATATTTAAACTGTCATTTTTAGGAAGCCTCAAAGTGTTTCCTCAAATTTAGCGAGCAAAATATCTACTTTTCTATTTAATAAATTATATATCGCCAAAGTCGGTATAGCCACGGCAATACCAAGAGCTGTAGCTTTGAGAGCTAAAGAGAGTCCCATCATTATAGTATTTGCATTTATATTACCTGAAGCGCCCATATCGTAAAACGTTATCATGATCCCGCAAACTGTTCCCAAAAGCCCTACGTAAGGAGCGTTTGAGTATATCACGTATAAAAAAGTTAAGTTTTTAGTAAGCGCCATCTCAAGTGATTTAATGCTTTTAAAATGTTCTATATCCACAAAGCTATAAAAAAGAGCTCTTTTAATGGTAAAATATAGCGCAAAAAAAACTCATAAAACCCAAAATTCCCATAATAATATAATCAATATTTTGCTTTAAAAACAGAACTATCTCCATAATGCCGACCTCAAACTAAAATTTCTATAAAAGCCCAGTTCATCTCTTTGTATGTAGTGCGATTTTTTTCATAATAAACTTTTAAATTTTGCTTATCTACGTCATTTACTTTGTCTCCATAACTCCACTGCACCGCCGCTATAAACTCATCGAAAGTTTCTGTTTTAAATTTACAATCACTATGGCTTATAAAATCTACTTTCGCAAGATAACGCATTTGATAAAGTATGTTTAAAATATAGATATAATCAGGCTTTGGATAGACTTTGGAGCTTATAATTTCACTTATTTCATCGCCTAAAAAAGTTTTTCCGATATTGTAAGTTATATAAACTGCCCTATTTGCTTTGCTAATAAGTTTTGTTAAAGCGTCTTTTGCATCACTTACTTCAAGACATCTTGAAGCAATGATTATATCGTATTTTGGAAGCTCTTCCCAGCTATCTTCAAACGATAGTTTTTTAACCTTTACATTATCTAAACCTAAATTTGCCACATTTGATTTAACGCATTTAAGCATTTCATCGCTATAATCACAACAAAGCACGTTTTTAACGTCTTTTGCAAGCTTTAATCCTATCGTTCCAGGGCCACATCCCATATCTAAAACGGTAGTAGATTTATCAAATTTTATTTTACTCACAAACTCATCAACGTAATAGCTTTTATGAACTCTCTCATTCATACTAGAAGCTTTTTTATCCCAGTCTGTGCTGCTTTTTGGCTTAAAAGTGCTTATCTTTTTTTGCTCTATATAAAGCTTTGCAAAGTCTATCTCATCGTAATTTGCACTCATCATCATAGTAATTCCTCGTAATTTTTATAATTAACTCCGTATAGTTTGGATATCAAAGAGCTATCTAAAAGCTCACTAGAAGTGTCTTTAAATATCTCACCGTTTTTTACCAAAATCGCCCTTCCGCCTATAAATTTAGCATGTCTTGGATGATGTGTGGTTATGATAAAATTACAACCATTAGCCGCTACTTTTTTTATCATTTCTAAAAGCCTTATTTGATTACCGAAGTCAAGTCCGTTTACTGGCTCGTCCATTATGATAGTTTTTGCCCTGCTAGCTAGAGCTCTAGCTATTAAAACAAGCTGTTTTTGTCCTCCGCTAAGGTTTAAAAACTCGTCATCGGCTAAATTTATTATACCAAGTCTCTCTAAAGATTCCATAGCTATAAGTCGGTCGTTTTTAGAGTAATTATCAAAAAGCCCTTTATATGCAAGTCTTCCCATCAAAACCATATCAAGTACGCTATAGTTAAATGGAGTGTAGTTTGATTGAGGTATGTAGCTTATGAGTTTTGCCAGCTCTTTTGGACTAAAAGAGCACAAATCGGCTCCGTTTATCAAAACATTTCCTCTAAATTTAACAAGCCCCAAACTAGCTTTTAAAAGGCTCGATTTACCAGAACCGTTTTCGCCAAGTATATTTAATATTCCACCCTCAAACTCAAAGCAAATTTGATTTAATACCTCTTTTTTAGCATATTTCACACTTAAATTTACTAACTTTATCAAGCTCTTCTCCTAAGCAAAACCGCTAAAAAGATAGGAATTCCAAAAAAGCTTGAAACTATACCTATGGGGACTTCGTAAGTAAAGAGCTCACGACTTAAAAGATCACAAATCAGTAAAAACAAAGCTCCGATAAATGCCGAACTAAAAAGCATAGTGCGTGAGTTTGCTCCATAAATAAATCTAGCGATATGAGGCACGATAAGCCCTATCCAGCCTATGATACCGGCCAACATCACGCTTAAAGCAGATATCAAAGTAGCAAAAAATATAATGCAAATTTTAAGCGTTCTCACATTTACCCCAAGGCTTTTTGCCTCTTCTTCGCCCATACTAAGAGCGTCTATCTGTTTGCCAAGAAGTACAAGAGATAAAGTACCAAAAACCATAGGTATAAAAACCGCAAAAACAACGTCTTTTGTCGCAAAGCTCAGGCTTCCCATAAGAAAATAAGTTATTGCAGGAAGCGTTTCGTTAGGATCTGCTGCGTATTTTAAAACTGCTAAAAACGAGCTAAAAAGAGAGCTTGATATCACGCCGCCAAGCACTAACATTATCATATTTTTGCTACCACCAAATACAGCGATCATCACCGCTAAAAAAACAGCCGCGAAACCAAAAATAAAAGTAAGCCACATCTGATAAAATACGCCAAAACCCATCACCATAGCGAGTGCCGCGCCAAAACTAGCACCGCTCAAAACTCCAAGTATAGACGGACTTACCAAAGGATTTATAAACATATTTTGATAAGCGCCGCCAGCTACTCCAAGAGCCGCACCTATGATGATAGCGGCGATCACCCTAGGAAGCCTGATATCAAGTACGATAACAGAGGCTGGACTCTCTTCGCCGCTAAAAATCCCCGTAAAAACTCTCAGATATTCACTCATACTTATATCAAATTTACCGTTTGTCAAAGATATAACGCTAAATATAGCGAGCAGAGCAAAAAGAAAAATAAAACTAATTTTTTTCATTTAATATAAAATCCAGGTCGTCTTTGTTTAGATCTGCATATAAAAATAACTTGTAAAACTTACTAGCTTCACGCCTGATATCTAAGCCTAAAGCGTCTTTATGCAAAACATCCATAAGCCACCTAAGCCCCAAAAGTTTTGTAAAACTTGCAGGTTTTCCGACCCATGAAAACGGGCTTCTAGGTATGAGATAAACTCTTTTATTTTTTACTGCGTTTATTAAGTTCCACTTTTTATCGCTCCAAATTTTCTCAAAAAATTCCTTTTCATAGACTAGTATGACTTCAGGGTTTGCCGCTAAGATCTTTTCAAAATCTGCCTTTACGCGGCTCATTTTGTTTTTTGATTTGCACTTAAACTTAGCCGTGTCACCTCCAGCTAGATCTACAAGTTTGATAAAACTCGAGCTTCCGCACTCCGTCTCAAGTCCGCCTTTTCCAAAAGCGTAATAAACGCTTGGCTTATCTAAACTTAGTTTTGCTAAACTATCAGCCATTTTTTGACTTTGGTTAGCGTAAGCTATCAGTTCGTCCGCTCTTTTTTGGTTGCCGAAAATCTCGCCAAATGCCTTATATACTTGAACTCCAAAACTATCTTCATCATCTATATATAACACAGGTATTTTAAGAGATCTAAAAATACCGCCGTATTTTGGATCGTCTTTTGTATTTTGGCCGGTTATGATGAGATCGGGTTTTAAGCTTAATACCATTTCGATATTCGGCACTCTACCTTGCCCGTAAAATCCACCCACAACAGGCAAACTATACACATTTTTATCAAGATATCTTTTTTCGATATCCCAAAACTCGAAAACAAGCCCTGCTATCAAGCTTTTATCAAAACTATAAAGTGAATAAAGCAGAGTTGGATTGCTCGCATAGACTTTTTTGATATTTTCAGGTTTTAGATTTTCGCAGTTTTGACACTCGAATTTACCTAAAATCAAACTAGCATTAGCCGCTATAGCCAAAAAACACAAGAGTAAAAATTTAAACATAAGGCATTATCTTTCTAGCATAATCTTTTAAAATTTCTTTATGACGTTTGTAGCTTAAGGCTGCTGGTTTTAATAAAATATGGTCTATTTTAGTAACTTTCACTAGCTCTAAAACCTGCTTTTTGCACTCTTTTACGTCTCCTGTTATGGCAAATTTTTGTAGCAATTTGGGATCAAAAAACTCATTTCTAAGTTTTTCATACTCACTGCCTTTTACCATTTCAAACGTATCTTCGTTTTGCGCTCCGGTCATCGCCTTAAAGAAAAAGCTGATAGCTTTGTTAGCTTCAAGACTTGATTTGGCTTGATTTTGACCTATATTAATAGCTCTGATCAGTCCCATTTTCGGGTAAAATCCGGCTATTTTTTTATAACGCTCTTTTATGCTCAAAACATCGTCTATACTTGATCTAATGCTCGCTAAAATAGGATATCCACGTCTAGCGGCAAATCCCAAGCTCTCATCATGTACGCTTGCCATATAAAACTGTGGTTTAGACACTTTTGGAGTGATGTTAAGCTCATCAAACATTAAATTTAACTCATCTAATTTTTCAAGCATAATTTTTCTATTTAAATTCGGATCTCTACCTTGAACTTTATCGATGATAGGAAACGAGCCTTTTGCAAAACCAGTTATTAATCTACCGCCGCTGATAGCTTCTAAATTTGCTATATCACTAGCTAGACGGAGCGTATCATAAGCAGGAAGGATAAATCCCGCAACGCCGATTTTGAGGCTTTTTGTTTTTGCTAGAGCATAGGCTGCGAGCGCAACCGGACTAGAAGTAAGAGAAAAACTGTTGAAATGATGCTCGCTTATCCACGCTTCATTAAAACCTAATTTTTCTATAAATTTTATAGTTTTAAACGCCTCTTTAAAACTCTTTTTCTCGTCATTTTCTAAATTTTCAAATAGCGCAAAGATTCCGTGTTTCATTAGTACTTATACTCCGCAGTTACAAAAAATCTTCTACCGGCCATATAATAGCCACCGTTGTATTGATAGTTTTCATCAAGTAAATTTGTAGCTCCTACGCTTAACTCAAGAGATTTGTAAGGTCTAAAATTCGCTTTTAAATCCATTAAAAACACGTCGTCGTTTTGATTTTCATATCCGGTCATCTCATCATAAGTCCATTGCGCACTTCTGTATGTTCCGCTTAATACCAAATCAACTTGTTTAACCGGGCTATAAGAGATAAATGCATTTGCTATGTGATTTGGATAGTCTTGAATTTTATTTAACGCTATACCGTTGTTGCTGTCTGCTGAAGTATGCTTTTGCGTATAAGTATAGTTTGCTCCTATATTTACTCTATCATTGAACAATCTTTGCTCGGCTGATAGCTCAAGACCGTAACTATAACCGCCGTTTGCATTATCTAGCATAGAGCAGCCATTTTTTTATCAGGATTATCACAGCCTTTTAGCCCATTTACAGTTATGATAGAGTTTTTTAAAATGTTGTAAAATGCAGTTGCTCCAAGCATCGTAGAACCGTTATCAAATTTATGACCTATTTCCATATTATAGATTGATTCTGTATCTAAATTTGGATTTGGTATTCTTGCTCCCCATGGTGTGCCGTAACGAGTTTTTAGAGTAGGTAAATTATTTTTCTTACCTATGTTGAAGTGGGTTGTATTTGCATTGTCCCAATCAGCAAAAAATATAGTTTGAGCATTCCAATCCCACAAATCCACTTCATAATCCAGTTTTCCATCGCTTGTAGCTGAGCGTTTTCTTATAGCAGTTATAGTATCCACTCTATCATATCCAGCAGATACCACATAACGCCAAGTATCGTTCAACTGATGGCCAAACTGCACAAATAACGAAGTTTGGAAGTCTTCATACTCATCAGCATCAGTAAAATTACCTTGACTAAAGTTGCCTTTATTTGCATCTACAAAGTTATAATTATCGTTATTCGTATGGTTATAGCGTAAATTTGCGCCAAATTGAAGCTCTTTTGTATCATCTATCTGGTATTTTGCTGTTTCTATCAAACCAAAACTATGATCATCATAGATACTTACGCCTCTAAATCCGGCAGGAGTGATGGTTCCGTTTTTTCCGACGCCGCCCTTCATATGCAAAACGTTATAAAAATTATCCCAATAAATCTTTGAGTTTAAACTCCATTTATCATTTATCTGAGTTTGACCTAAAAAATAAACAGTATTTTTATCGTAATTTGGCCAATCCCAAAAACGACCGTTGCCATTTGCATTTACGGTACCGCCTTTTTCACCTCTTTGGATAACGGCGTTAAGCGAATACTCACTACCCTCGCTTGGCTCAAACCCGACTTTTGCTTTGAATGTTTGATTTTTGTAGTAGCTATTTCTTGCTTTGTCGCCAGGCTGATAATCAGTAGGTTTGTAGTCGTTTGAAAGCGGAAAACTATCACGATCAACCAAAGAGTAACTAAAACTAGAATACCAATTTCCTTGATTTGTACCGATTTGATTTTCTTTGCCGGATAATAATCCGTATTTTAGTCCGGCTTCAAGCTCTTTTGTAGGTTTAGTGCTGATGATATTTACAGCGCCTCCCATTGAGTTTATACCATAAATCGGACTTACAAAGCCTTTTGCTACATCGATTTGAGATACGTCATAAGTATTAAATTGCGACCAGTCGGTTTGACGATCATAGATCGAGTTTACTGGAATTCCATCTATAAATAGTCCTATTTGTGTACGACCAAATCCACGAATACCTATATCTGCTTCACCGCGAGATCCTAATGCATAAGGAGTCGTATACACACCAGGAGTATTTCTGATCGCCTGATCTACGCTAGTTGAAAGAGACTCTGCGATCTCTTTTTGAGTGACTACCGCATCACTTCCTTCTGCTATGGTTTGTTTTTGATTTGGCGTAGTAACCTCGATACGACCAAGATCATAAACTCCATCTGCTCCAAATAGTACCGAACTAAGGGCACAACTCAAAATAAATGCTTTTTTCATACAAATTTAAATCCTTTCTAAACAAAATTCAACTTGTAGCTATTATAACTACTTTTATGAAAATAGTAAAATTTATATTTTAAGTTTTATTTTCCATTATAATGGTATTTAAGCAGTATATTATACTAATTTTATTAAATTTGATAAACGAAAGTAACACAAAAAATATGAAAATTCAGGAATAAGTGTTTATTTTTTACGCACTGTTGTATATTTTTGTATATTTTTATTATTTTTGCATGAAAAAAGAGTCTAAATTTATCTCAAGAATTTAGACTTAAATATTATTTGTAATATTTTTCAAGACTTTTTAGTATATATTTTGCCAATTCCAAACCCTTTGATCTGTGAGATATGGCTAGTTTTGTTTTAACGTCTAATTGTCCTATGGTTCCATCAAAACCATCGGGCATAAACATAAAATCATACCCAAAACCGTTATCGCCGCGCTCTTCGTCTATAACTGTGCCGTACATAAATCCATGTGTGCTAAAATTCCCGAATTTAGAAGCTACGGCTATACAAGCAGTATAAAACGCTCCGCTTTTTTTAAGTCCGAGTTTATGAAGTTCATAGGTAAGTTTTTTTCTATTGCTAGCGTCAGTCGCATCTTTTCCGCTATATCTTGCAGAGTAAATTCCCGGCGCAAAACCGAGTGCTTCTACACTTATTCCGCTATCATCACTAAGAGCGATAAACTCATTTTCAAGCTTTAAGGCGCAAAGCTTCGCATAAACCGCTGTTGCTTTTATGAGAGCATTTTCTTTGAAACTAGACCCTGTTTCATCGATCTCGAACGGCTCACAAATCTCATTTAGAGCATAAATTTCATAACCGTCATAAAAGGCTTTTATCTCTTTTACTTTATCTTTATTATTTGTTGCTAAAACTATTTTCACGATTTTTCCTTGAATTTAAAAAAGTAATTCTACTAAGAACGGCTTAATCTAAAATTTGGTTACAAATTTAAAGATACGACCGTAAAATAACTTTAAACCTATAGAAACCAAAACCAAAACAAACACCCAAAAAACTGCCCACCAAAACTGTGCTGTTCCTACATTAGAAGCATTTACTCCTAAATTTAAAAATACGATACTGCTCAAAACCTTACCAAAAAAGCTTCCTAAAAAAAATTTCCAAAACCTAAAAGCAAAAGCTCCGGCAAAATAATTTATAGCGTTATAAGGAATAATAGGTATAAGTCTAAGTAAAAATATAGTAAAAAACTCATCTTTTATATAAGCTGTTTTAAATTTATAAATATCAAAGAATTTAGCTAAAAAATCCTTACCTAAAAATCTTCCTAGAAAATACATTATAACCGAGTTTATACTGACTCCTATCATAGTCAAAATCAAACCTTCAGCAATTCCGAAAAACGCTCCGCCCACAAGAGCTAATATAGCTGCCGGAAACATAAAAATAGGTAAAATAATCCAAGATAGTATATAAATAACTGCGCTAAATTTAGAATGACTTTCTATATAATTTTTTAATATTTCAAAACTCAAGTTGTCAAATATTAAAAAACAAGCGACTATCAAAAAGATAAAAATAATAAATTTAAAAATGCTGTTTTTCATAGCTTCCAATCGTATGTAAAATATATACAAAAACAAATTTGAAAAATTCTAACTAAATTTAGTTAATACTTTAAGTCTAAATTTGATAAAATCTAAAGTTAAGTTAAATTTTTGGGCTAAAATTATGAAACTATTTTCAAAATATACCGGTTTAGTTTATTTAAAATATTTTATTATTATTTTTATAGCTTTGGAGCTATTTTATATAGGTATTGATACATTAACAAATTTAAAAGATTTTCCAAAAAGTGCGAATTTGCAGCTTATTTATCTAAGCCTTACTGCACTAACTGCGGTAAATTACGTACTTCCGATAAGTTTAGTTTTTGCTCTTATAGTTTCAAAAATAAATATGATAAGAAGCAACGAACTAGTTAGTTTCTACTCTCTTGGAATAAGCAAAAATACTCTTATACTTAGTCCGTTTATAATATCTCTTATCATAACCTGTTTATATATATATTTATCTAGTACTTCATTTGCATATGCTAGAGACTATCAAAAAAGCTTGATAAATTTTCAAGGATTTAATAAATCTTCAAATAGTATATTTTTAAAATACGAAAACAAATTTATCTACATAGACGAGTTGTATCCTGCTATCGGAGAAGCAAATAAAATAAAAATATTTGAAACTCAAGACGGCGATATTATAGGTCAAATTACCGCAAAAAAAGCTAAATTCGAAGACAACAGCTGGAAGCTTTTTGATGTTGATATAATAAGTCTGCCGCCACGTCTTGAACTAAACGCTACCGGATATATAGAAAATACCCAAAAAGAGCTTCTTATACTAAGCGGATTCAAACCAAGAACTATAGAAAATATATACCAAACAAATAGTAATTATTCTATCACAGATGCGATCGACTCTTTAAGAACTTTAAAAAACGAGGGAATTAATTTAAACAAGATAAAATCTACACTGTATTCACTCATATTTTTTCCTCTATTTGCTCCGCTTATGGTTCTTATCTTATACTACTATCTACCGATAACGGGAAGATTTTTTAACCTTGCTTTAGCAAGTTTTATCTATGTTATCGTCACACTGTGCATTTGGGGAGTGCTTTTTGTGCTTATTAGATTTAGTTTAAACGGAGTTATAATCCCAGAAATCGGAGTAATTTTGCCTATTATCATACTCGCTTCATTTGCAGGATTTAAATTTTACCAGCATCGTTAGATATTTTTTGTATTTAGAGCCTTTGTATCATATGAATATTCTGTTAATTTTGACACATCTATCTCACATTAGTTTTCTTTTAATTTTTCTTACAAATAATTAAATATAGTTAAATCTTAAATGTAAATCTATCTTCAAAATTCTTATACTTTATCGGAATTTTATTAAAATTTGGATAAAATATCAAGTATTTTACATTTTTGGAGATTTTTATGGATTACAGCTTGCTAGCTAAAAAATACGGAACACCTCTTTATGCCTATGATTTTGATTATATACAAAATCAATATAATAAATTAAAAAAAGAATTTAACGCAAGAAAATCACTTATATGCTACGCTCTAAAAGCAAACTCAAATTTAAGCTTACTAAAGCATATAGCAGATCTTGGAGCAGGATTTGACTGCGTAAGCATAGGAGAGGTAAAAAAAGCGATTTTAGCAGGTGCGCAAAATTATAAAATCATATATAGTGGCGTAGGAAAAAGCGATGAAGAGATAGAAGAAGCTTTAAATTTAGATATTTTAATGCTAAATTTAGAAAGCGAAGAAGAGATGAAGAGAGTCGAAAGTATCGCAAAAAAACTTAATAAAAAAGCCAGAATTTCAGTACGAGTAAATCCCAATGTAGATCCAAAAACTCATCCATACATATCAACTGGGCTTAGTAAAAATAAATTTGGAGTCGGGATAGAAAAAGCCCGTAAAATGTATCTTTACGCCCATAAAAGTGAATTTTTAGATCCGGTTGGAATACACTTTCACATAGGAAGTCAGCTAACAGATCTAAAACCTGTTATAGAAGCTGCAAATATAGTAAGCGACCTTTTAAGAGAACTTAAAGCTCTTGATATCGATATCAAATTTTTTGATGTAGGCGGAGGAATAGGAATAAGATATGAAAACGAAAAAGATCCTGATCTATACGGCTATGCTCAAGGAATTCTAGCAGCGCTTGAAGGTGAAGATATAACCATAATATGCGAACCGGGAAGATTTTTAGTCGGAAACGCCGGAGTTTTTATAACAAAAGTTTTATATGAAAAGATAAATGATACTCACAGCGATGATAAAAAAAGATTTATCATAGTAGATGGAGCTATGAATGATCTATTGCGCCCTAGTTTATATGAAGCTCATCATGAAATTATCGCTTTAAATAGCGGAAAAAAAGAGCTTTGCGACGTGGTGGGTCCGATATGCGAAAGCGGCGACTTTTTAGGTAAAAACGTAAATTTACCAAAGCAGTCAAGCGGAGATATTTTGGTAGTAAAATCAGCCGGCGCATATGGATTTTGTATGTCTAGCAACTATAATTCGAGATTAAGAACTGCTGAAGTCGCCGTTTGTGGCGGTAAAGATAGACTTATTCGTCAAAGAGAGAGTTTTGAAGATTTAGTTAAAAACGAGAAAGAGTTTATATAATGTATTTTATAGATGTGCAAGGAACGCTTATAAGCGACACGGATAAAAGCCCTATTAATGGAGCTTGTGAGCTCATAGAGTTTTTAAATTCAAAAAATATTCCGTATGTTGTCATAACAAACAATACAAAAGCAAAAAGCTTGGATTTTTTAGCAAATTTGCGTAAAATCGGACTGCAAATCAAAGACGGGGCTTACCTTGATCCGTTTTGCGTTTTAGAAGAGATACTTCCGCCTTGTAATTGCGCTATGTTTGGCGCTACTCAGTTTGTAGATACCATGAAAAATCTTGGGTATAAAGAGGATTTTAAAGAGCCAAAAGCGGTTCTTATCGCTAGTTGGGATGATTTTAAATTTAGTGATTTTGCAAGTATAAACGAGCTTGTTTTAAACGGGGCAAAGCTCATCGCTATGCATGAAACTAGCATATACAAAAAAAACGGAAGGCTTTATCCTGGAGTCGGCGCCATATCCGCTATGATAAATTATGCAACAGGAATTAACCATGAAGCTGTCGGAAAGCCTAGTAAAGCATTTTATAATGAGGCTTTAAGGCTCTTAAATTTGCAAAGCAGTAAAGTCGAATTTAAAGATATAACTATAATAAGCGACGATGCAAAAGGCGACTTAAAAGGCGCTAAAGAGATTGGTATGAAAACATCGCTTGTGCTTAGCGGAAAAGTTAGCGACCAAAATAAAAGCGGCGTAAAAAAAGACATTTTAGATAGCGTTTATAAAGATATAAGCGAAGTTTTAAAGGCGATAAATGCAAAGTATTGATGAGCTAAGAACTAAAATTGATGATATAGATGATCAAATTTTATCTTTACTAAATAATAGAATGAGATATGTTCAAAAAATAGGCGAGCTAAAACAGAGCAGTAAAACTGCCATATATCGCCCTGAACGCGAGCGGGCGATTCTTTCTCGCCTTGAATCCACTAAAGACAATAAGCTTAGTAAAGAAGCTATAGAGGCCATTTATCTTGAAATTTTTGCCGTAAGCAGAAATCTAGAAATGCCGCAAAAAGTAGCGTTTTTAGGTCCTATCGGCACTTATACTCATCAAGCCGCCGAAAGTAGATTTGGCGCTATGAGCAGCTATACGGCGCTTTCAAGCATAGAAGCCGTATTTAGAGAACTTGATAATAAAGAAGCGAAATACGGAGTCGTGCCTATAGAAAACAACACAGAAGGCGCTGTTGGAATCACTCTTGATTGTCTTAGAAAATATGAAAATGTAAAAATTGTAGCCGAAATTTATATGGATATTCATCATAGCTTTGTTAGCATGAGCGAAAACTTAAAAGATATCAAAAAAATATATTCTCACCCTCAAGGCTACAATCAATGTCGTAGATTTTTAGATGATCACAATCTAAATGAAGTTACTTTTATACCGACAAAATCTACCGCAGAAGCTGCATTTCTAGCATCAAAAGAAAAAGACTCAGCAGCCATCTGTTCAAAGATAGCCGCGCATATAAATAACGTTCCTATAGTATTTGATACGATAGAAGATAATCTTGCAAACAGAACTAGATTTTTTGTATTAAGCGACTTTAAAAACGGTAAAAGTGAACATAATAAAACGAGTATTTTGGCTAAAACAGCGCACAGACCAGGCGGATTAGTTGAACTATTATCTATGTTTAAAAACGAAGGTATAAATTTAACCAAACTTGAAAGTCGTCCTATAAAACAAAAAGATTTTCAAACTGTATTTTATATAGATTTTGAAGGCCACATTGATGAGGAAAATATAAAAAAAGTGCTAGAATTAGCTGCTAAAAACGGTCATGATATAACATGGCTTGGAAGTTATATCAATCAAGAAGGATAAAAATGAAATTTAATAGCCATATAGAAAATTTACCTATTTATGAAGCCGGAAAACCTATAGAGCTAGTTATTCGTGAATTTGGAATAGATCAAAACGATATTATAAAATTAGCTAGCAATGAAAATCCGCTAGGAACTAGCAAAAAAGTTATAGAAAAGATAAAAAACGTAGCACAAAACAGTAGTTTATATCCAGATGATAGCTACTATGAGCTAAAAGACGGACTATCAAATTTATATAAAGTAGAGCCGAAAAATGTGATAATCGGTAGTGGAAGCGATCAGATAATTGAGTTTGCTCTTCATGCTAAGGCAAATGAAAAAAAGGGTATTTTAGTAAGCGGAGTAACGTTTGCGATGTATGAAATTTATGCTAAACATGTTGGAGCAAAAATTTACAAAACAAAGAGCAAAGAGCATAATTTAGCCGAGTTTAGAGAAATTTACCGTACAAATAAAAATGATATTTCGGTTATATTTTTGTGTCTTCCAAACAATCCTCTTGGAGAGTGTTTGGACGCCGATGAAGTTTTTTCTTTTATAAAAGACGTGAGCGAAGATACTTTGGTAGTTATAGACGGCGCTTATATGGAATTTGCTAAGTTCAAAAGTAGCAAAAAAGAGATAGACCCAAAAACGCTAATCCAGACTTTCTCAAATGCTCTTTATCTAGGAACATTTTCAAAAGCTTACGGACTTGGCGGAATGAGAGTTGGATATGGCATAGCAAATGAAGAAATTATAAAAGCTCTTCATAGATTGCGAGCACCATTTAATATAACGACGCTTAGTCTTGCGGCGGCGATTGAAGCTTTAAAAGATAATGATTTTCTAAAAGAGACATTGGAAAATAATTTTAAAGAGATGAAAGTTTATGAGGAATTTGCAAAAGAAAACAGTATAGAATTTATAGAAAGCTACACAAATTTCATTACTTTTATATTTGATCAACATCAAAATGCTACTAAAATTTGTGACAAATTATTAAAACAAGGTATAATATTAAGAAATTTAAAAAGTTACTCAATGAATGCGATCAGGATAACAATAGGAAAAAATGAACAAAACAGACGCGTTTTAGATATGCTAAAAAAGGAAATTTAATAAAATATGGATTACAAGACTCTATTTCATCAAGTCGGTCAGCTATATCAAAATCTTACGCTAAAACAGAAGATTGTAGCAGCTAGCAGTGTTGTTATAGTGGTTGGATTTTTAGTATTTTTAAGCCTATATAAAAGCAGCAGCTCTGGATCTGAGTATGACGGATACAGCATACTATTTAGAAATTTAAATCCCGCCGACTCAGCTCAAATAATAGCTCAACTAGAAAAAGATGGAGTAACTTATAAATTAGCAAATGAAGGCACTATATTAGTTCCTACTAAAAGCGTTTATAAAGAGAGAATAGCAGTAGCAAGCCTTGGGATAATGAAAGACGGTAAAAACGGTTTTGAGATATTTGATAAACAAGATTTCGGCGCTACTGATAATGAGCAAAGAGTTAAGTTTCAAAGAGCCATTCAAGGAGAACTTTCAAAGACGATAGAAGGTCTTGAACCCATAGAAAAAGCTACTGTTTATATCGCATTTCCTAAAGATAGCGTATTTACGGAAAGACAAGTACCGCCGACTGCTTCAGTAGTAGTAAAGATAAAAGACGGTGAAAAACTAAATAGAAAACAGATAGACGGTATAAAAAGGATAGTAGCTGGATCAGTTACAAATTTAAAAGCCGAAGATGTGAAAATAGTCACTCAAGACGGAGTAGCTGTAGGGGATGACGAAATAGCTTTAGAAAGTGAATTAGTAGCTTCACAAATAAAATATAAAAAAGAATTTGAAAATACATATGAGCAAAAAATTATTGATATGATAGGAAAATTCACAGGCGGAAGAGATAAAGTAACTGCAAAAGTCAGCATAGAGTTTGACTTTTCCGTAAAAGATAGTCAAAGTGAAATTTATGATCCAAACTCCGTAATAAGAAGCGAACAAAATATAGAAGAAAAAAGAGAGGGAAAACAGCCAAAAGAAGTTGGTGGAGTTCCAGGAGCAGTTAGCAATATAGGGCCAGTAGAAGGCTTAGATCAAAATAAACCAGATGAGTTATACACAAAAAACGTAGCTAATACAAACTATGAAATATCTAAAAAAATTATCAAAGTCAAAGATCAATATGCAACAATAAAAAGAGTGACCGCAGCTGTTGTCGTAGATGGAAAGTATGAAAGAGAGAAGAAAGAAGACGGTAGTTTAAGCGATACAATAGCTTATGTGCCTCTAAGCGAAGATGAGATAAATAAGATAAAATCTCTAGTTGAACAAACTATCGGTTACAACTCGACAAGAGGAGATGAAGTCACAGTTAGCAATTTTGAATTTAAAAAAGCCGGAAATTTAAATGCAAATACGACAAAAATAGGAATATTTTATGACTCATACCTAAAACCTCTAACTCCGATAATTAAATATCTTATAGTGCTGCTTATACTATTTGTATTTTATAAAAAAGTCATTACTCCATTCTTGCAAAAAATGGTCGAAAATGCTAAAGATGAAGACTTTGAGCCGCAAAAAGAAGAGAGTAATATAGAAGAAGAAGCCGAAGATACTTTGGAAAAATTCAAAGCCGCAAGAAAAAGAGTTGAAGATGAGCTTGGTATCGGAGAGGATTTCAACGAAGATGAATTAAAATATGAGGTATTGCTAGAAAAAATGAAACTTATAGTATCTGAAAGAAGCGAAGAAATATCAACTCTTCTTCAAGGAATGATAAAAAATGACTCAGACTTCAACTCGCGTAAGGAGTTTTGATGACAAAGCTAAATGAACAGCAAAAAATGATATATGATGATCTTAGCATGCCAGAAAAAGTAGCCATACTTCTTATACAATTAGGAGAAGATGCCACCACTCTTGTATTTTCACATATGGATATAGATGTTATAACTGAAATTTCAAGATACATAGCAAGTGCAAAAACTATAGATAAAACAGTTGCGGCGGCGGTATTGGAAGAATTTTACGCACTTATGCAGTCAAATCAATATATGAAAAGCGGCGGTATTGAGTATGCTAAAGAGATATTATTTAGAACATTTGGACCAGAAATTGCTCAAAAAATCATGGATAAACTACAAAAATCCATGGAAACTACAAAATCTTTTGGTTATCTTAGCCAAGTAAGACCTCAGCAACTAGCAGATTTTATAGTAAAAGAACATCCACAAACAATAGCATTGATAGTAGCTCATATGGATGCAACTAGCGCTGCTGAAACTCTTGTGTATTTTCCAGATGATTTAAGAAGCGAAGTTATCATACGTATGGCAAATTTAGGCGACATAAGCCCATCTGTCGTAAAACGCGTATCAACCGTATTAGAAAGCAAACTTGAAAGTCTTACTAGCTACAAAGTTGAAGTCGGAGGTCCAAGAGCAGTCGCCGAAGTGCTCAACCGTCTTGGTCAAAAAGCTAGCAAATCCACTATCGGTATCATTGAACAAAGCGATCCTAGCTTAGCCGTAACCATAAAAGAAATGATGTTTACTTTTGAAGATATTAATACTCTTGATAATAATGCTATAAGAGAGATATTAAAAGTAGTAGATAAAAAAGATCTTATGGTTGGATTAAAAGGTAGCGGCGAAGAGCTAAAACAGAAATTCTTAGCAAATATGAGTCAACGCGCAAGTGAAGCATTCGTAGAAGAGATGCAATTCTTAGGAGCCGTACGCGTAAAAGAGGTAGAAGAAGCACAAAGGCGCGTCGTAGAATTAGTCCAGAAACTAGCCGAAGAAGGAGTATTCCAAGTAGGCGAAAGTGATGAGATGATAGAATGAAACAAAGTAACGTCATAGATAACAAAAATGCAGAACATACTATAGAGCCTTATAGATTTAAGGTTTTAGGCGCATTTCCTACAAACGATGTAAAAGAGCAAGAAACGGTTTCAAATTTAGAAGAGCAAACCGAAACTCAGGCTCCAAAACAAGAAGTCGAGAAAGAGAGCCAAACTCATCAAGAAGAGCCTAAATTAGAGCCGAGTTTTATTGAAGAGCTATTAAAACGAACCGATGAATTAAGCGGCAATATAATAAAACTGCAAATGCAGATAGAAAATCAAGAAAATGAATTTAAAGTAAGATTAGAACAAGAAGTTGCAAGAACTAAAGACGAAGCTTTAAAAGAAGGTCATATGGCGGCAAAAACCGAATTTGAAGCCGAGTTAAACGAGATAGAAAAAAAGTATATGCATTCCATAGAAAAACTTGATGAAGAAAAATCAAAACTAGAAGCACTATACGCATCAAGTCAGCAAGAACTAGCAAGTACTGCTATAGAAATAGCAAAAGAAGTAGTCATAAAAGAGATAAAAGATAGTTCATCTGTAGTTGCTTCAAATATTGCTAAAAGCTTGATCAGCGAACTAAATGACGCAACTAGCATAGAGATAAAAACAAATCCAAAAGATTATGAGTTTTTAAAAGCAAATTTAAATTTAAACTCACATATAAAAATTACGAGTGATGATGCTATAAATGCCGGCGGAGTTATAGTTTTAAGCGAAGTTGGAAATATAGACGGAAGCGTGATGGCGAGATTTGCAAAAATCAAGAAAATTTTAAGCGAGTAAGATATGGATATAAAATCAAAAAGTTTGGAAGAATTAACTGATTTATGCGATACTCTTAGAGATAAAATACTAAAAACCGTAAGTTCAAACGGCGGACATCTCAGCTCAAATATGGGGGCAGTAGAGCTGAGCGTAGCCATGCATTATGTATTTGACGTATCAAAAGATCCTTTTATTTTTGACGTAAGCCATCAAAGTTATGCACACAAACTATTAACCGATAGATGGAATCGATTTGATTCGCTTAGGCAATTTAATGGAATAAGCGGGTACACAAAACCTAGCGAGAGTAAATTTGATTATTTTGTAGCTGGGCACAGCTCAACTTCTATAAGTCTTGTAGTAGGAGCTTGCAAAGCTATAAAATTAAAAGGCGAAAACAGACTTCCAGTTGCCGTAATAGGCGATGGGGCTATGAGTGCTGGAATGGCTTATGAAGCATTAAACGAGCTAGGAGACAGAAAATATCCATGCGTGATAATACTAAATGACAATGAGATGAGCATATCAAAACCCATAGGGGCTCTTAGTAAATATCTGTCTCAGATGATGGCAGGACAGTTTTATCAGAAATTTAAAGCCAGAGTAAATCAATTTCTAAGCTACGTTCCAGATTCAGCCGCGTATATGGCAAAACGTTTTGAAGAGGGATTTAGGCTCATAACTCCCGGAATGTTTTTTGAAGAGTTAGGACTTGAGTATATAGGACCGGTTGACGGGCATGACCTAAAAGAATTAATCTCTACTTTTACAACCGCTAAATTGATGAATAAACCAGTTATTGTTCATATCCAAACCATAAAAGGTAAAGGATATGAGCTAGCAGAAGGTCCAAAAGAGAAGTGGCACGGAGTAAGCCCTTTTAATCTAAAAAACGGTCAAAGCGTAAATCAAGCAAATCAAAAAAGTGCTACTAATATCTTTAGTGAATTACTTTTAAATTTAGCCAAAAAGTATGAAAATGTAGTAGGCGTAACGGCGGCTATGCCTAGTGGAACCGGTTTAAATAAGATAATAGAAGTTTTTCCCGATAGATTTTGGGATGTTGCGATCGCCGAACAACACGCCGTAACATCTATGGCGGCTATGGCAAAAGAAGGATTTAAGCCTTATATAGCTATTTATTCTACTTTTATGCAAAGAGCTTATGATCAAGTCATTCACGACTGCGCTATTATGAGGCTTCCGGTAGTATTTTGTATGGATAGAGCAGGAATCGTTGGTGAAGACGGTGAAACGCATCAAGGTGCATTTGATATAAGTTTTTTAAATGCAATTCCAAATTTAAATTTAGTTGCTCCACGCGATGAAGAGAGTTTTAAAAATATAATGGAATTTTCATACGCTTTTGATTCTCCTCTTGCTATTCGTTATCCGCGCGGAAACTTTATCTTAAATAATGAGTATAAATCGCAAAAAACAGCTCTTGCAAAAGGTGAAATTTTAGAAAATGGAGACGGCGGTGTAGCTTTTATCGGATATGGAAACGGAGTTGGAAAAGCAGTACAAACTGCTAAAAAGTTAAATTTCAAACCTACGATAGTAGATTTAGTCTTTGCAAAACCACTTGATAAAGAGCTTTTACTTCAGATCGCAAAAACTCATAATAAGTGGTATGTATTCAGCGATAGTGCCAAAAGAGGAGGCATAGGAGAAATATTGGCTGGATTTTTACAAGAAAATTTATTAACAAATATTTTAATAAAAAGTTTTGAATACGAAGATACATTCATAAAACATGGAAAAACTAGTATTGTCGAGGATTATTTATCTATTAGCGCTGAAAAAATCTCTAATACGTTTTAAAAGATAAAAAATATTAATTGATATAAAGATATTTTAATCTTTTTTTAGATACAATAGCAAAAATAATTCAGAGGAAATTAGTATGGATTACATGGAGCTATTAAAACAGGCTAATCTAAAAGCCACACCACAAAGACTCTGTGTGCTAAAAATATTAGACAAGCACACCCACCCCACAATAGAAGAACTCTATGCTGAGATTAAGAGGGATTATCCATCTATATCATTAGCTACAGTCTATAAAAATTTAAATACATTAATAGATGAAAAGCTAGTTGTAGAGGTTAATACTCCAAATCAAAAAGCCAAATATGATATTTATGAACATCCTCATATTCATGTAGTATGTTCTGTTTGCGGTCATGTAGAAGATGTAAATTGCGATGATGCTAAAATGGTTGAGTATCAAGAACATCTAGAAAAAAAGATAGGAAATTTGATAGATAGACTAAATATAGTAGCAACAACAAACGGCTGCAAAAAGTGCTCTAATTGTTAAGTCTGGATTAATCCGGACTTATTTTAGCACATTTTTTTTGAAAAATATTAGAGTTATGCACAGAGATACGATGCCTATGATAAACATAGGTAAAATATATTTCAATGAATCTATAAAACTAATATCTTTTAAAAAAACTGCCTTTGTAAATACCACATAGTAAGTAAGCGGTAGTAAATTGCTAATTGGCGCAAGCCAGTCAGGCATATTTTCTACCGGCGTTACAAATCCAGAAAGCATAAATGACGGAAGTAAAAACACAAATGATCCAAGTATCGCTTGTTGCTGCGTTTTACAAAGCGCAGATATAAATAATCCTATACCGCATACAGAAAATATAAAAATAGTCGAACCAAGATACAAAAGCCACAAAGAACCTATAATAGGAACTTTAAAGAAAAATCGTATTATAAATATAACAATAGTTGATAATAATAAACTAAGTATAAGTGCCGGTAGCAACTTTCCTATTAAAATTTCAAAAGGCTTTAGCGGAGAAACGATAATTTGATCAAAAGTCCCTATTTCGCGCTCTCTTGATATACTAAGAGATGCAAGCACTATCGCCATTACCATAACTATTGATCCGTATAAATTTGGAACTATCCACCAAAAATTTTCTAAATTCGGATTATAGAAGTTTCTAACTGAAATTTGTATATCGCTTAAATTCGATATCATAGTCTGTTCGATGTATCCATTTACTATTTGAGCTGAGTTTGAATGTCTGCCATCTAAAACTAGACCTAAACTTTCTCCTCTTATAACAAAATCTTTAGGGATCATTAAAAACGCAAAAACCTCTTGGCCCGTAAGCAACTCTTTTGCTTCATTAAGACTTTTGACCATTACGATATTTTTTACAAATTTAGCACTTTCAAGCTTTTGAATTATCTCTCTGCTCTGTTTTGAACTATCTAAATTTAAAACAGCTAAATTTAAATTTCTTACTTCCAAAGTAACAGAAAATGCAAAAATCAAAATCTGCATAAGAGGCGGCACCATCACAACAATCATGCTTTTTTTATCATTTTTTATCGCCAAAATTTCTTTTTTGATAAGAGACAATAGTCTCAATCCAAACTCCTTTTTGACTTTTTAAGTACCAAAATACCTACTACAAATCCTATAATGAGCATGTAAATAGCATCTAAAATAAAAACATTGTATAAATTTCCAACTAAAAATATATTTCCTAACGAATTTACAAAATAAGTCGCAGGGACAAAATATGAAAGATACTGGATAAATGTAGGCATATTGCTTATCTCAAACACAAATCCCGAAAGTAAAAATGCGGGCAAAAAGCCTACAATAATCGAAATTTGAGCTGCTACAAACTGATTTTTAGCTATAGTTGAGATAAAAAGTCCGATTAAAAGGGCCGGAAAAAGATAGATAAAACTTAACAAAAACAGTATAAAAATACTCCCTCTAAATGGAATTTCATACCAGAAGTACGCCACAAAAAAACAGATTACGGCTGAGAGCATAGCAAATACGAAATAAGGAATCAGCTTACCTATAATTATCTCTAAATTTGAAACCGGCGTACTCATCAAAGACTCCATAGTTCCTCTCTCCCACTCTTTAGCGATAACAAGAGATGTGAGCAAAGTACCTATTAAAGTCATTATAACTGCGATTGAACCGGGTATCAAAAAATATCTACTGGATAATTTTTCATTAAACCAGTATCTAGACTCTAACAAAACGCGTTTTGAAGTTAAATTTTCTGCCCAAATATAAATTATACTAGATCCGTATTGACGTATCAAATTTGCAGTATTTGGCTCGCTTCCATCCGTGATAATTTGAAATTTAAGGCTATTTTTATCATCATCAATGACTAGAAATCCGCTTATTTTATTTAATTTCATATCATTTATAAGCTCATTTTTATCGGTAGTTATTTTTGTGATAAAAAATTTTGATGCAGCAAACTTCGATATTATCTCTTTTGAATCCTTTGAACTACTGTAATTTACTATACCAAAAGATATATTTTTAGCATCCAAAGATACCGCGTATCCCATCAAAAACAATAAAATAATAGGCAAAATAATAGCTATCAAAGCAGTACTTGGATCTCTCATAGCCTGCAAGCTCTCTTTAATGACGATAGCAAAAATCCTTTTAAAGTTCATTTGTACCCTTTATAAGCTTTATAAACGCATCTTTTACAGATATCGCGCCGACTCTTTGCTTTAGCTCATCGGGAGCTCCCACCGCTATCATCTTTCCTTGATCGATAATCATTACTCTATCACAAAGCTCGGCTTCATCCATAAGGTGAGTCGTAACCATAACACTTATTCCTAAATTTGAAATAGCATCTATATGCCTCCAAAACTCCTTCCTAGTGATAGGATCTACTCCGCTTGTCGCTTCATCTAAAAATAATACAAGAGGAGAATGCATAAGGGCACACGATAAAGCAAGGCGCTGTTTTATACCAAGAGGCAGCTCAAAAACTTTATTTTTCAAATATCTATCAAAGCCGAAAATTTCTATCATAGAGGCTATTTTATCTCTTTTTTCTTTTCCCCTAAGCCCATAAAGTCCGGCAAAAAAGTCAAGATTGTCTTTTAAGCCTAGATTTCCGTATAATGAGAATTTTTGAGCCATATAGCCTATCTTATTTTTCATAACATCTATGCTATTTCCATAGATAAGAGACTCTCCTTCACTTCTAGATAAAAGTCCACAAATCATCTTAAACGTGGTCGATTTACCGGCTCCATTAGGACCTAAAAAGCCGAATATTTCACCCTTGCTAATCTCAAAACTAATGTTATCAGTAGCGGTAAATGAGCCAAATTTTTTTGTGAGACCTATAGCTTTTAGAGCAAAACAATCTTGCTTATCGACTCTGTTTAGTATAGCAGTTAGTTTTGAATGCGCTTTAGTTTTTATTTTTAGCATATCAACAAATGCATCTTCAAAACTAGGAGCTACATTTTCAAATTTAAAATCCGCAAAATCTTGAAACAAAGAGCAATCTTTCGTTTTCAAAACAACTCTTATTTTTGAGCCGACAAAATATGCATCTAAAACATTATCGTGCTCTAAAATATTAGTTAAAAATGATTTTTTATCGCCTCTTACTTCGACTAAAAATACTCTATTTTCTAATATATTATTTATACGTTTAGGATCGTCGTCAAATATAATTTTACCGTCATTTATGAGTAAAACTTTATCACACAAACCAGCTTCATCAAGGTAAGAAGTCGCCCACAATATACTTACGCCCGTTAAACTTTTTGCCATAGACCAAATCTCTTCTCTAGAAATAGGATCTACGCCGACTCCTGGCTCATCTAGTAAAAGGAGCTCCGGTTTTTTAAGCAAAGTTGCGCCAAAAGCCAACTTTTGCTTCATTCCTCCGGACAAACTTCCAGCTAATCTATCTTTAAATATTTTTAAATTTGTGAATTCCAAAATTTCATCTATGCGTTGCTTTGAATGCTGTACATCTTGAAGCTTTGCATATAAATTTAAATTTTCTTCACAAGTAAGATCTTCATATAAGCCAAATATTTGAGGCATGTAGCCGATTTTATTTAAAAAATCTTTCTGGCTACAAGGCATTTTATAGCCTAAAACATTTAATTCGCCGCTACTTGGTGTGAGAAGTCCGGCGCAAAGCCTAAGAAGGGTTGTTTTTCCTGAACCATCTGGTCCTACTACGCCTGTGATTTTGCCTTTGATGGCATCGAAATTAATACTTTTTAAAGCCTCGGTAAAAGGCTTATCAAAATTTCTTGTAAGATTAGTTGCTTTGATCATTGAATTTGATATGCACTGGCATACCTTGCTTTAGTCGATCATCTTTATCTATCAACGTAACTTCAAATTTATAAACAAGATCTGATCTTAGCTCCGTAGTTTGAATGTTCTTAGGAGTAAATTCAGCCACAGATGAGATAAAATTTATATAGCCAAGATACGGCTCGCTTCTTGCATCGCTAAAAATTTTCATCTTTTGTTCGAGTTTTATCTTACCAAGATTTTTCTCATCTATATAAGCTCTTATGAAGTATTTATCATCTCTAGCGATCTCGACTACTGGCTCATTTGCGTTTGTTATAGCACCTATTTCTTTATATCTTTTTTGCAAAATTCCATCATACGGAGAGATTAAAACCGAATTTTTTATATCAAGCTCTATAGCTTCAAGATTAATATTTAAATATCTTACAAGCTCTCTTTGAGCTTCGATATCCTCTTTTTGATATCCGTTTTTAAGAAGTTCGTAATTAGCTTGAGCAAGATTTAAATTTGCTTTAGCAGCTTCAAAGCGTGTTTGAGCAGTCATAAACGCCTCTTCGGAAGTTGCTTTTGATAGCATAAGTTTTTGTTGTCTATTAAATGAGTTTTGTGTCTCTTTTAAATTTGCAGCAGCAGCCTCAAGTCTGGCTTTACTCTGCTTTATCTCCTCTATCCTATAACCAGATTCTAGTTTTAAAAGATTTATATTTTCTATGTTTATCTTTGATTTTAAGCTATTTAGAGAGTTTTGAAGATATGAGTCATCAAGATATACCAAGGGTTCACCTTTTGAAACCTTAGCACCTTCGATTTTCGAGATATCTACTATTTCGCCTAAAAATCTAAAAGAGAGATCGACTGTTTTTGTATCAACATTTCCGTAAAAAATATCGTCCTTATCTTTTAGTATAAACTCTTTTTCATAGAATTTATAAAATAAAAATATCAAAACCAGAACAACACCGATAACTCCAAGCTTTTTCAAATAAACTCCATTTTAAAATAACAATTAATAATAGATAAATATTATACAATCCAGAAGTTTAAATGTATCTGAATAGAACTATTCAAATTTTAAGCTTATTTAGATATATTTATGCAACTATTTTTATCGTATGGTAGAGTTTTTTCATAATAAATACATTATATATTAAATTTAAACTAAATTTTAAACAAAATATAATATTGATTTGATAATATTTAAATAATAGAAATTTATAATCACTACGCAAAAAAATTAGTTAAATTTAAATAACAATGTTTAAAATATTTTTAAATTTAACCTAATGTTAGCGTAATTTAAAAATTTAAAAGAGGGAAAATGCAAACCATACAAATTCTCATACCCGTGTTTTTGATCGGTTCTATTATTTTAGGATACTTATACAAAACAAATATAGGTATATTTGCCATTCCGCTTGCATTTATAGCAGCATTTATCCATGGATTAGAAGTAAAAAATATAATAAATTTATGGGGATTAAATCTATTTTTCATACTTATATCAATGACGTTCTTTTACGGTTTTGCTATAAGTAACGGTACGCTAAATCTTTTGGCGTCAAAAGCCATTTACGTCTCAAGAAATCAACCTTGGGCTATTCCGATTGTTTTGTTTATAATCGTTGCAATGTTTGTCGGCATAGCAGGACATTACGCCGGATTTGCATTTATGTCGCCGTTAGTACTTTACATAGCAAATAAAATAAATATGAGTAAAATGTTAGCGGCTATCATTATATACTCCGGATCGTGCGCCAGCGGATTTAATCCGTTCACGATCGGGGGTCGATTCGTAAATAGCATAATACTAAATTTAGGATTTAACGACTCGGTAGCTAGCGATTTTACAGTATCGATATATAAAAATATGTTTTTTGTGCATACTTTGATCTTTATAGTTGGATATTTTGTGCTAAAAGGCTACACAGTACATGCAAACAAAATAGAAAAACCGGCAAAATTAAGCAAAATACATATCAAAACCATATCTTTAGTTACTTTTATATTTGCTTTAGTTATGGCACCGTCTATCTGGTTGGCATTTGTTCCACATAGCGTATTTATGCAAAAAGCAAGCGATATTTTAAATCCGATTTTTCTTTGCTTTCTTGGAGTATGTCTTGCTATTATATTCAACATCGGAGATGAAAAAGAAGCATTTAGAAATATACCTTGGGATATTGTTTTTATGATATGCGGGCTCGGTATGCTCATAGCTCTTGCCAAAGAAGCAGGAGCTATCGATAAACTTAGCATCTATATAAATAGCGTATCGACAGATGAACATACTATAGCTTATCTGCTTGGGATATCTTCAAGCACAATGAGTATATTTTCTAGTACGCTAGGCGTCGTGATACCCACTTTTTTTCCTATTATTCCGAATTTAAATATAGATATCGCCTTAGGACTTAGTATAGTCGTCTGCTTTGCTACATTTACTGGGTATTCTCCTTTTAGCACGGGAGGCGCACTTGTTCTAGCCGGGACAAAAGATCCAAAAGAGAGCAAAGAGCTATTTATAGGATTGTTAGTGCTACCTGCGATATTGGTTTTAGGTGGATTTGCTTTGCTTATCATCGGATTTTTTAACTAAATTTAAAATATATTGGTTCTAACCTGCTCAAAATATATTTAATATTTTTTGCAATATAAGTCAAATATCGCCTTATATTTTAATTTTAAGAAAAAAATAGGTGAATATGTATAAAGCTAGTTTTTAGTAGATTTCAGGTAAAATATTCCCATTTTGTAGGCAAAGGATCTTGATTTGGTTTTAGAAATTGAGCGCAAATTTCTATTAAATAACGGCTTCATGCAAATAGCATTAATGCTCGAAGGAGTCGAATTTAAAAAAGTAAATATTCTACAATTTTATACAAAAATCGCTCCTAATTACGAAGTTAGATTTCGCAAAACTGCAAACGAATTTATAAAAACAATAAAAATAGGCAAAGGCCTCATAAGACAAGAAAATGAAACCGTAATTTCTGAAAAAGAGTTTCAAAAACAGCGCAAAAACAGCATCGCAAATCAAATTTCTAAATCAAGATATATATTTAAACTAAATAATTTTCCATGCAATATAGACATTTATAATGATTGCTTATCCGATCTGGCGATTTTTGAGATAGAATTTATGAAAAAATCAGACGCCGATGTATTTGTACTACCTGAATTTTTAAAAAATTATATAAACAAAGAGATAACATTTGATGAAAGATATAAAAATAAAAATCTTGCACTTTTTGGACTTCCTGATTTTAAATTTAATTACAAAAAAACAGTAAAGATGGTAGAAAAACTTAATCATATAAAACTATTTTTTGGGAAAAATATAAGCAGTTACGATGCTATCAGACTTGCTTTATTACAAAATTACAAGATGATTTTAGAGTACAAATTAAAATACCTACAAGGAAAAGATCAATCCACATTAACAAATTTAAGAGACGCTTTAAGAGTAAGTTATTCACTTATGGATATTTTTAAATTTGCATTTGATGAGAAGATAATATCTGTTTTTTTAGATACTTTTAGCCAAAAAATCAGAAAAACAACAGAATTAATAAGAGCAAATCTTTTGATTGATTACACGAATACTGCTGGTTTTGAGCTAATAAATAGTGAAAACTACAATAAACAAAGGCAAATTTTAGAAGATGAAACTATACTGCTTTTAAGCTCAGATACTTTCGAAAAAGAGCTAAAAGAGTGGAATATCGTGCTTAACGATGAAGATTATTTTTATGCCTCCAATAACTCTACACCGATAAAAACCGCGTCCGCTTATAGATTGAGATTAGAAATACTAAAAACCATAAAAAGTATAAAACGCAAAAAAAATTATAAACAAATATATAAACAATGCAGAGATTTAAGAGCGATTTTATGGTATTTCGGAGATATATTTGGAAATACTAATAAAATGATAAAAAATTTAGATAATCTGATAGAAAATTTAAGATTTTTGTCTCAATGCAGATTATTTGAAAATGCTAAATTCAAAGATAACGATAGTCTTGAATTTTTCAAAAAAAGTTTAAATTTAAAAATCCTAAAAACTATAAAAAAAGCAGACAAAAAATCACAAAAAATCACAAAAAAAATAGGCAAATTCTCAAAAAAACTAAAAGTATATTACACAAAGGAAATTTGAGTGGAAAAACAAGAAAAAATCATAGAAATGTTCAACCAAATAGCACCTACTTACGATAAAGCCAACCGTATTTTAAGCTTTGGAGTTGATACCAGCTGGAGAAAAAACGCTTGTTGCATCGTGCTTGATAAACTAAAAGCAAAAGAGATAAACATAGTAGATGTTGCATGTGGAACAGGCGATATGATGAACATTTGGGAGCAAATGGCAAATAAAAAAAATATTAAAATATCTTCTATGAGCGGAGTTGATCCAAGCGTTGGAATGCTTGAAGTGGCTAAAGAAAAATTTCCAAATTATAACTTCATAACCGCTCTTGCAAACGATACTTCTTTACCAAATGATTTTGCAGATATAATAAGCATCAGCTACGGCATAAGAAACGTAGTTAAAAGAGAAGAAGCGCTAAAAGAATTTAACAAAATCTTAAAACCGGGCGGTTATGTGACGATTTTAGAATTTACAAAAAGAGAGCAAGGTGGATTTATATCAAAAATAAGAGATTTTTATCTTAGTAAAATTTTACCGAAGATAGGAGGCTTTATAAGCAAAAATGAAGCAGCTTATACATATTTGCCTAGCAGCATTGAGAATTTCTTAGATAAAAATAGCTTTTGCGATGAACTTATAAAAGCCGGATTCGAGATAGAATTTTGCAAAGGTTTTAGTTTTGATATAAGCACACTTTTTATAGCAAAAAAAGTCAAACAAATATGACCGTAAGCGAACTAAACGAACAAGCTAAAGCGCTTCTAGAAACTCATTTTAGCTTTGTGGAGGTTACTGGAGAGATTTCAAGACTTATTCGTCATAGCTCCGGACATTGGTACTTCTCATTAAAAGATGAAAAAAGCGTTATAAGCTCCGCTATGTATAAATTTAGCAATCAGCAGGTTAAATTTGAAGTAAAAGATGGAATGCAAGTAACGATCTATGGAAAATTAACGATTTATCCGCCGAGCGGAAGTTATCAGTTATTAGCAAATAAAATGCTTCCTGTTGGTATAGGAGAGCTTGAACTTGCATTTAATCAGCTTAAATCAAAGTTAGAAAACGAGGGACTTTTTGATATAAAATTTAAAAAACCTCTTCCTAAATTTCCAAAAAAAATAGCCATAGTCACAAGCCTAACATCAGCAGCCTATCAAGATATGTTAAAAGTCATAAACTCAAGATACAAACTTTGCGAGTTTATAGCATTTAACACTTTAGTTCAAGGTGAAATGGCAGCTGCAAACATCATACAAATGCTACAAAAAGCCGATAAAATTGGTTTTGACGCAATAGTTTTAGCCCGCGGAGGCGGTAGTAAAGAGGATCTTTGGTGCTTTAACGATGAAAATTTAGCAAGAGTGATTTTTACCCTAAAAACTCCTATAGTCTCGGCAGTAGGACATGAGATAGACTACTGTATAAGTGACTTTGTAAGTGATCACAGAAGCCTGACTCCGACTGCTGCTATGGTTGATTTGTTACCGGATGCCAACACGATTTTACAAAGCTTAGATATAGCTTTTGATAAATTTGAGAGTTTCATAGATGGCAAATTTCAAAACTCATTTAATATACTAAATTTAATAAATCAAAGCTTAAAAAATCAAGCAATAAGCCAAAAAATAGAAAAAGCAAATTTAACTTTAGAAAACAAAAAAGCAAATTTAGAAAATTTAATAACTTCAAAAATAAATAATTTAGCACATAAAATAAAGGAATTTGAGCTGGTATTTGATAGACAAGAACAGTTTTTCAAAGCCACTAAAAACATGGTTCAAATAGAAAAAAACGGCAAAATAATGCCACTCCATGAATTACAAATAGGTGATGAGATATCTATATATTCACAAATAACGAAGAAAAATGCGATAATAAAATCTTAGAAAGGCAAGATATGACAAGAGTTTTAAATTTCAGCGCCGGACCTAGCGCGATCCCCTTAAGCGTATTAGAACAAGCGCAAAAAGAGTTTGTAAGTTACAAAGGGATGGGGTTTAGTATTATGGAAGTGAGTCATAGAGGTAAAGTATTTGACGCACTTCATAATAATGCAATAGAAAAAATCAAAGCATTTTATGGTTTAAACGATGATTACTCGGTACTTTTTTTACAAGGTGGAGCTACTTTGCAGTTTGCACAAGTTCCAATGAATATATATAACGGCAGAATTGCGCAATATGTAAATACGGGAATTTGGACAACAAAAGCCATAAAAGAGGCAAAAATACAAAATATAAATTATGAAGTTGTTGCCTCAAGCGAAGAGACCAGATTTGACCGTATCCCGGAAAATATACGTTTTTCAGACGACGCAGACTATGCATATATATGCTCAAATAACACTATTTACGGTACACAATACAAAGATCTACCAAATACAAAATGCCCTTTAGTAGTAGATAGTAGCAGTGATCTTTTAAGCCGCGAGATAGATTTTAGCGCAAAAAATATCGGTCTGTTTTACGGAGGAGCGCAAAAAAACGCGGGACCGGCAGGAGTTACGCTAATAATCATAAAAAAAGATCTTGCAAATAGAGTAAAACATAACGTTCCAACTCCGCTTCGATATACAACTCAGATAGAAGCAAACTCTTTAGCAAATACGCCTTGTACGTTTGGTATATATATGTTTGATTTAGTGCTTGACTGGATAAAAGATCAAGGCGGGTTAAGCGCTATAAATAAACTAAATGAGCAAAAAGCGGCTTTATTATACGATATCATCGACACTTCAAGCTTCTACAAAGCTCACGCAAAAACAGGTTCAAGATCTCTTATGAACGTAAGCTTCACTACTCCTAGCGCAGAACTTGATGCTAAGTTTGTGAGCGAAGCAGAAAAAAACTCTATGATAGGACTAAAAGGGCATAGGCTTCTTGGCGGAATTAGAGCATCTATATATAACGCGGTTTGCTTAAAAGATGTTCAAACATTAGTAAATTTTATGAAAGAGTTTGAAAGAGTAAATGGGTAAATTTGGTTGAATAACTCATAAATTTACCTAGAAAAATATCCATTTCTTACTAAATAAATATCTAAATTTATATATTAAATTTAGATATTTTATAAATCATAAGCTCAAAAAGTCAATTTGATACAAATTTTACTTTTTATTTTTCTCTATTTCTGCAAGACTTGCTGATACTTCTGCTATCTGAGAGATAAGACCGCTTGCCTTTTGAGAAAGTTCTTTGAGTATATTTTGTGCATATTCATTACTATTATTTTGATACTGAGCTATCTGTTTTTGAATTGTTTCTAACTGTTTTTGAAGTTGTTCTAAGCGTTTTTCAAGCATCTTTTTTACGGCTTCAATGCTACTGCTTGCACCAGAAGAAGTATCGATTTCTTCTGCTTGCTTAACTGACTGAGCAGAGGATTTGTCAGAAGATTTTGCTTGAATGCTGTTTGGTGATTTTAAGTTATTTAAATTTTGTATTGATATCTTGCTTGTTTGAGAGGTATTCATACTATTTAACTCACTAATCATAATATCTCCTTATAAAATATTAGACTATATATCGTCAAAATTGGTATTTAGTAAAATTGTATTAAGAAATGAATTTAAAAAAGCAAGCCTAAAAAAGGCTTGCAAAATAGTAGTAATATATTATAGCTTATCGCCGTTTTCGCCAAGATAAGAAGCAACACCATCGGTAGAAGGCTTCATACCTTTATCGCCTTTGCTCCAACCTGCAGGGCAAACTTCGCCATGCTCATTCGTAAATAGCATTGTATCTACCATTCTTACCATCTCATCGATGTTTCTTCCAAGTGGAAGGTCATTTATAACGGCGTGTCTTACCGTTCCGTCTTTATCTAATAAGAAACTTCCTCTTAGAGCAACTGCCTCATCAAATAACACGTCAAAACCTTTTGCCCACTCTTTTTTAAGGTCGGCAACTAATGGAAATTGAACTCTTCCGATACCGCCGCATTTTACGTCAGTCTCTCTCCATGCAAAGTGGCAATACTCATTGTCGCAGCTTACGCCGATAACTTCAATGCCTCTTTCTTTAAACTCTTTATATCTGTGATCAAATGCTATAATCTCACTTGGGCAAACAAAAGTAAAATCTTTTGGATAGAAAAATACTACCGCACCCTTTGATCCTATGTTTTTGTAAAGTTCGAAATTTTCATCTATTTGACCATTGCCTAAAACCGCTACGCCTTTTAAAGCAGGCGCTTTATTTGTAACTAACATAACCCAGTTCTCCTTAGTAATTTTTATTTTTGGCGAAATTATATCCCTGCTATATTAATTAATTTTAAATAATGATAAATAATGTTATTTTAAAATTTAAAAATGATTAAGCTGTAATTTATTGTAATTTTAATTTAATTTAAATTTACTTGCAGTGTATTATCTACTGTTTTAAAGAAAAATTTGGCTAAAGTTGGTTATAATCGACCAATTTTTAAAAGCTAAGGAAAAAAATGTTTGGTGATTTTTTTTCAAAAATAAGAAGAAAACAATCAGATCCAAGCGAAGCACCAAGTCACTGGATCAAATGTAATAGCTGTAACTCTTTAATGTATTATAAAGAAGTAGAAGCATGTTTTAATGTATGCCCTAAATGCGGTTATCATATGCGTTTAAGCGCGAACAAAAGAGTAGAGTTGATAGCCGATCGAGATAGTTTTGTTGAGTTTGACTCTGAACTTAGACCAGTAGATCCACTTAAATTTGTAGATAAAAAATCCTATAAAAAAAGAATATCTGAAAGCGAAGAAAAAAGCGGTAAAACGAGTTCTGTTATATCTGGTGAAGCTTGTATAGACTCTATACCGGTGCAGCTTGTCGTATTTGATTTTAGTTTTATGGGCGGAAGTCTTAGCTCTGTCGAGGGCGAAAAAATCACTCGCGCAGTAAAACGAGCCATAGAAAAAAGACAAGCTCTTATAATAGTAAGCGCGAGCGGCGGAGCTAGAATGCAAGAAAGTACGTTTAGTCTTATGCAAATGAGCAAAACAAGTGCAGCTTTGAAACTTTTAAGCGATAATAAATTGCCTTATATTTCAGTTTTAACAGATCCTACTATGGGTGGAGTTTCAGCCTCATTTGCATGGCTTGGAGATTTGATCATCGCTGAACCAGGTGCACTTATAGGATTTGCCGGTCAACGAGTTATAGAACAAACTATAAAAGCTGGTCTCCCAGAAGGATTTCAAAGAGCCGAATTTTTACTAGAGCATGGACTTATAGATGCTATAATTCCTAGAAGTGAGCATAAGAAATATCTAGCCGATATGGTTAGGTTTTTTATGAAAGAAGATGCAAATTTACAAAAGCCGGATTTTGAGCCTAAGGCTGTGTGATGCAGATCCTAGTCCATTGTATACAAAAAAAAGATGATGATTTTGATAACATAAAAGAGTATATCAAGATGTCATCTAAATGGGCTGATATAAAAGATATAAATAAATTTAACTCTCAAATAGCAAAAGCCCAAAGTGCGTCAAAAGAGCAAGCTCACAAAGCTTACGACTTAGCTTATGAGCATTGCCTTAATGGGTATTGCATTGGGCTTGATGAAAAAGGCTATCACCTAGATAGTGTAGAATTTGCCGATTTATTGAAAAATAGCTCTCAAATTTCATTTTTCATAGGCGGAGCTTATGGACTTAGTCCTCAGTTCAAAACAAAGATGAACAGATTAATCAGCCTATCAAAGATGACTTTAGCGCATAAAATAGCAAAACTAATGCTTTTTGAGCAAATTTTTCGAGGACTTTGCATCAACGCAAATCATCCATATCATAAATAAAGGAAGCAGATGAGACAAAGCGACTTAGAGTTTTTTAAAAATCTTCTTGAGGAACGTAAAATTCAGATCAATAAAAATATACTTGATGCGGCAGACGAGATAAACGGCTTACGACAAAGCGGCGCTAGCGACGAGTTTGATTTTGCAAGTATAAACGCTGATGCTATACTAGAACATTCGATATCTGCTAAGCAAAGATCTGAGTTAAACGAGATAGACGAGTCTTTGAAAAAGATTGCAAACCGCACTTATGGAATTTGCGATATGTGTGAAGATGAGATAGATATAGAACGACTTAAAGTAAAACCTAATGCAAAATACTGTATAACTTGTCGAGAAATAATAGAAAAAAACAATAAAAATAAGGATATGCAATGAAAACAAGAAGATATATATTTTATTCTGTTGTATATATAGCTCTAGTATGGGTAATGACATTTTCATTTATCAATCAGGACTTTAGCGTCAATCTGTTTGAGTACAATATAAACTTACCTATAGCAACATGGATCATTATACCTATAACACTGTTTGCACTACTTAGTATACTTCATATGAGCTATTACGGTTTTAAAAACTTTTTAGACGCAAGAGCCGTTAAAAATGATCTGCAGCTTTATAATACTTTGGCAAAAGAGATATATCTAGGTCTTGAATCAAATAAAGATTTTAAAACAGATCTATTTTTAAGTCCTAGCGAGATCACAAAATCACTTTCTCCTTGGGTAGATCTTGGTGAGCCAAATTTAAAAAACGAAGAGTTAAAATCTGCTTATGAAATATCTAAAAAAGTTAAAAACGGTGAGGCTTGCGATATAAAAAAATTTAAGATATTGAAAACAAATCCTCTATTTTTGCAAAATGAAAAAAATAAAATCAAAGCTGATTACAAATACGCTATAACTTTGATCTCTAGTAAAAATGAGATAAATGACGCAATTTATAAAGAAGCTTATAGCGCGCTTATAAACTTTGCGAGCTATATAGAACTTTGTAAATTTAACTTTGCCTATACAAATGATGATATATTTAGCCTTGTAAAAAGATATGTTAAAAATGAAAATTTCGAAATTGCAAGTTCTGAGCTATTTACTATGATAAACAAAAACGAATTTAGCTGTGATGAATATATCAAACTAGCCATTCTTCTAAAAACAAAACTTGATCCAGATAAGCTTATATCTATGTTTGATAGACTAAAAAACGAGCATTCAAATGCCATGGAAGCGTATTTATACATACTTTATGATTTACAAATGTTAGATAAGCTAAGAGAAAGTTTAGCTTCTATAGAACACGGAGATTTTGATAAGATAAAAACATTACTATTTTTGAGAGAAAGTGGAAGATTAGCTCCCGTAGATATGTTTTATAAATGATAGATTTTAGTTCAAAACCACTATTTCTAGCGCCTTTGGCAGGTTTTTCAGACCTGCCTCTTAGGGGAATTGTAAAAAAATTTGGCTGCGATGTTACAGTAAGCGAAATGATAAGCTCAAACGCTTTGGTATATGAGAATAACAAAACAGTTTCAATGATAGAAAAAAATCCTTTAGAAACACCATATATAGTGCAATTAGCCGGAAACGGTTCTGAAATTATCAAACAAGCAGTTCAAATTTTAAATGATATTGAAGGAATCGATGGAATCGATTTAAACTGCGGTTGCCCTGTTCCAAAAGTAGTAAAACAAAATTCGGGATCCGCTCTGCTAAATGATATAAAAACGCTATGTGAAATAGTAGAAACTATCAAAAAAACATCTAATAAGCACTATACTTCAGTTAAAATACGTCTAGGATTTAATAGTAAAACCGCACACAATATAGCAAAAGATATAGAAAACGCTGGTGCTGATTTCATATGCGTTCACGGTAGAACAAGAGCCGGTGGATACAGTGCTAAGGTCGATTATGAAGCTATAGGTTTAGTAAAGCAAAGCGTGTCGATACCAGTAATTGCAAACGGCGATATAAATGCAAAAAACGCAGATGAAATACTGCGCCTTACTAACTGCGACGGGGTCATGATAGGAAGAGCAAGTATAGGAAATCCTTGGATATTTTATGAAATAAAACATAAAAAGCCAGTAGATAAAAATATTAAAAAACAGATTGTTTTAGAGCATTTTAACGAAATGCTGAATTATTATGGCGAACACGGCATAGGAATATTTAGAAAACACCTGCATGAATACTCAAAAGGTATAGATGGAGCAAGTTCATTTAGAAATGATATAAATCATATCTCAGATCCGGATGATATGCTAAAAATATTGCGGTCATTTTTCAAGTAAGATGCAAGGATATATCTTAAAAGTACAAAAAGTACGCGATGAAGACTGTTTAGTATTTATATTATCTAAAGATAAGCTAATAAAATGCTACAGATTTTATGGTGCGAGACATCCTGTTATCACTCAAGGCTTTAAGCTTGATTTTGAGCTTGTGCAAAATGGAAACTTTTTACCACACTTAAGAGGAACTATGCATCTTGGATTTTCATGGTTATTCCATAGAGATCGGCTACTAGCATGGCAAAATTTTATGAGACTTTTGTATGAGCACTTAAGAGATGTTGAAGATATAGATGAGTTTTACTACTCTCTTTTAGAGTTATGCTCATATAAATTTGAAAAACAAAATCCAAAACGTATAATTATAGAAGCATATCTCGATATACTTGAGTTTGAAGGTAGGCTACACAAAGATTTAAGATGTTTCGTATGTGATGAGATAATCGATTCGAATTTAACCCTAACAAGAGGATTTTTACCGGCACACAAAAGATGTATCGGTAAAGCTGCGTTTGATTCAAAAGATATAAAAACTCTTTTCGAAACAAAAAAATGTTCCCATATAAATGATTTTTACATTGACCAAATTTATTATATAGTTCTTGAAGGATTATAATTAGTCAAAAGTTATTGCAAATATAGTAGGTTTTGCCAGTTTTTTGATATTATCCTTGACCATAAAAAAGTTTTTTACGCCATAAATGTGCAGGGCGTGATTTATAAATTTAAAACTAACCGTATTAGATACACTCAATGATTTAGCAAGACCGAGTAAAAAACTAAGCCATCTTAAATCATTTATATCTGGAAGTAGATCTTTGAATTCGCCTAAATCGCTTATTTGTCTGCCTTGATACTCTATGATGGATGCTATGAGAGATTTTTGCTCATGGGTATATCCGTAGTTTAGTCCATTTTTTACTAAATAACTACTATGAGAATGCTCAGAGTAAAAGCCAACTGATCTGCCGATATTATAAAGTTTTGCAGCAGTTATAAGCTCAAAAAGATACTTATCGTCTACTTTATGAAGCGGTTTTAAAACTTCAAATAGCTCTTTTACGTATTTTATCGTAGTCTGATTACTTCTTTTTGCAAATCTATCTTGCAAACTTCTAAGACTAGGATTAAAATTATTTGGAAATCTTATATTTATCTGCTGAGGCATAGCTTTTAAAAGTTTAGTTTTTACGCAAGGCTTAAGCAAATTTGTTATAAATATCCCTTCTCTAACTCCTGCTCCGCTTGTATATATATTTTTTGCTTGCAACTCTTTTACTAAAGTGCAAAATATCATAGCTCCTTCTCTAATCGTATCATATCTATCTTTTTTTATAGGAAAATTTTTTAGATCTAGTACGCCGGTAAAGGCTATTTTTTCTATCAAGTCACCATAGTCTTTGTAGCTATATGAAAAATTATGAACAAGCTTTAATGGATGATTTTTTATCTGCATTATAGCATTAGCAAGAGCTCTTAAACTACCTCCTATGGCAATTATGTTATTTGAATGAAAATGACTGGGCACTTCAGAAATCAGTTTTTGTGCAAATTTAGAAGCGCCGTCTATATCTTTTTTATCAAAAAATAGCTCTTTTAATCTAACCGTACCTACATTCAATGATATAACATCTATAATTTTACCGTCTTCTATCTTCGCTAATTCAGTAGAGCCGCCACCTATATCTATAGTAGTCGCTTCTTTCAACGGATTTAGTAAATTTATAGCCGCTATTCCGCCATAAAAAGCCTCCATTTGACCATCTATGACTTTTAGTCCAAGACCCAACTTATCTTGCACTCTTTTGATAAATAAATTTGAATTTGGGGCATCTCTAAGAGCAGAAGTTCCTGCGCACAAAACTTTATTTACACCATATAAATTTAAAAAATGTTTGAACTCGCTAAAAGCGTAAAATACCTTATCCATAGCGCCATCTTGCAAAACTCCGCCATTTTCATAAGCACCCTCGCCAAGCCTAACTTTTATCTTATATTCGCGTAATATATAAAATCCAAGCCTACTAGTACGCTCAAAAATCGCCATTCTAGCCGAGTTTGAACCAAGATCTATGACTGCTACTCTTTTTGGCATTAATTCCCTTCTAAATACTGTTCGTGTTTTAATTTTAACTCTTCTGGAGTTTCTATATTATCAGGATCTGGAACTATACAATCAACAGGACAGATAACTATACAAGCAGGCTCAGCATAGTCACTTATACACTCGCTACATCTATCTGGATCTATCATATATGTGGGATCATCTTCATATATAGCCTCATCTGGGCACTCTTCGCGGCAAGCATCACAACTGATGCAGTCTTTAGTTATCATAAGAGACATCTCAAACCTTTCAGTACTATTTTAAAAGCCACTTTATACAATATTTTTACTTTAAAAACTTTGAATTTGAAATGTTTTTTTGAATTTTTCTATTTTTGGTATTTATAGGTAGTATAAAAGTAGCTATAGCACCACTTCTATCTGTTCTATTTCTTATCTCTATACGTCCGCCGAGTGCCTGAGCAGCTCCCTTTGCTAAAAATAATCCTAGTCCGGCTCCGCCTTTGTCTCCATATCTCTTAAATGGAGCAAATAGATCTTTATTTTCATCTATTCCAGGACCCTCGTCTACTACTTTTACTATAAATTCATTATTTAATAAGTTTGATTTAATCTCTATAGTCGCATTTGGAGGTGAAAATTTAATAGCGTTTTGAACAAAATTTTGTATAACATGTAAAAATAAAGTAGGTTGCAAAAACATCTTTAAAGTCTGCGGTTTTAGACTCATTTTTATATTTTTACCCTCGCCCTTTGCCAATATCAAAAAGTTATTTCCGATTTCATTTAAATACGCAATTATGTCTACATTTAAAGGTTGTTCAAACTGAGCACCTTCTTGACGACCGATCTCTAAAATAGAACCGATCATTTTATTCATTTGATTTATTGACTCATTATTATTTTTTAGGGCTTCTATATATTTTTCCGGATCTCTTTGTTTTATTAAAGTCACTTCATTCTTAGTTTTCATAACCGCCAAAGGTGTTTTTAGCTCATGAGCGGCTCCGACAAAAAGTTCTTTTTGATATTGAACAAAAGTCAAAATTCTACTTATAAGCCTATTAATCCCATCACCAAGAGGTTTAAACTCATCTGGAAGTTCATCTATACTAACTTCTTGTAAAAATCTTTCATTTAACTGGCCAAGTCTCAAGCTAAGCATTTTTATAGGTAAAAGCAGCATTCTTGATAAAAATAACGCATAAAAAAGTATCAAAAATATAGCAGTTGCATTTATAATTAGTATATCCACTAAAACTTGATTTACGACGCTGCTGTATTCAGTAGTATTTTTTTTGAGCGCTAATACCATATTATCTTTATATGGATAATAAAGCGTCAGATAAGTACTATTTTCATCTTCACTCTGAATAAATTTAGGTCTTGATAAGTTATCGGTATTTTCTTCAACTCCAATGACTGTCAAATTTTGAGATTGTGGGTAGTAAAACTCTAGTTCACCTATTTGAAGAAGTTCTTTTGAGTCAAGTATATTATTTGCTTCTATAGTCAAGCTTTGTACTATATTTTCAAAAATGGTTATTTTTATATAGTGATACAACATCACCGAAAAGATTACAATTAGCATCGTAGAAGCAGATGCTAATTGTAGAGCAAATCTAGCCCTTAAGCTTTTTTGGGGAAACAAAATCTATATCCGCGACGTCTTACAGTTTCTATAGTTGAGATATTTAGCGGTTTATCCATTTTTTGGCGTATTTGGTTTATAGCTACTTCGATAACATTTGGAGTAACAAGCTCCGGCTCCTCCCAAATAGCATCTAAAAGCTGCTCTTTGCTTACTATTTGATCGCTGTGTCTAGCAAGATGAGTTAAAACTTCAAACGGTTTACCTTTTAACTCTATTTCTTGACCAAGATATGTTATTTTTTCTTCATCTGGATCAATAATTAAATCGTCTATTTTAATAACATTTGTACCGCCGAATCTTAGTCTAGCTTCAAGACGGGCTACTAAAACTTCAAAATCAAACGGTTTTTTTATATAATCATCGGCTCCGGCTCTTAAGGCCTTTATTTCACTCTCTTTATCATCTTTAGCAGATATGATAACCGCTGAAGTGCGCGGACTCTTTTGCTTGATGACATTTATAAGATCAACGCCATCTCCATCAGGAAGCATCCAATCACTAAGAACTAAATCATAGTTTCTAATACCTATATAATATTCAGCGTCTTTAAAACTTTCTGAACTATCTGTTTGATAACCAAATTCCTGCAAACCTTCTGCTATGGTTTTGTTAAGCGTAACCTCATCCTCTACTATCAAAATTCTCATTATACTTTCCTTAAAGCGCAAATTTATTCGAGATTGTACCATAAATTAAGCAATTTTTCAAGTTATTTTAAATTTAATTTAATAAAGCTGCTCGATTTTTGCTCCAACCGTGGCATTTGAAATGATTTTTACCTTTGAAATTTTCATATAAAAATACTCAAGAGACGGAAAAATTTCTTTAAAATTATTTTTAAAATATTGCAAAGCCTCTTCAACTTTTTTAAATTTCATTTTTTCAAATTCATTTCTAGTGTGTTCACACACAAAAGTATAATCAATAAATTCATCAGCTTTAAAACCCATATCAACTCTTATTTTTTGGCGTTTAACCCGCTCAAAAGCCAAAAGTCCGATTATCGTTTTGAATTTAAAATCTTCCACAAAAACAGTTATCAAATCACCCTCTTTTCAGAACCGCTCAAAAGCCTTTTTATGTTTGGAATGTGTTTATATAAAACCACAAACGATATGATAAAAATAGGAGCGTGAGTATTTATCACCGGCATTTCATAATGAAATATAAAAGATGTTCCTATCAAAGTAAAAAGTGCCAAAAGCGAGGCCAAACTAGAAATTTTAAGTACTTTTCCGATTATAAACCAGATTCCCAAAGCGCAAATGATCTCTAAAGGTAAAAAATAAATAAGCGCTCCGGCTCCAGTAGCTACGCCTTTTCCGCCCTCAAATTTAAGATACGGCGAAAAGCAATGTCCTATCACTGATAACACAGCCATAGTCCAGATAGTTTGATCACTTAAATCAAAAACAACTTTTGCTACAACCATAGGAATAAATGCTTTAAAAGCATCGCAAACGACTGTTAGTACTGCAAGCTTTTTTGCCAAATTCGGGTTTGAACTTTTAAGAACTCTTAAAACATTTGTGGCTCCGATGCTGCAGCTTCCTTCTTTAGTTATATTAACTTTACCGAAAATTCTACCCAAAATCAAACCAAAAGGTATCGCACCAATAAGATAAGCCAACACATAAGCAACAATATTTTCGTTCATTTTACTCCTTTAACTCTTCCATAAAACAGATACTTTTTCATTTAAAATATCACTCTTTTTTGGGCGCAGTATTTTTTCATCTATCTGTAAATTCGCAATATCAAAACTCTCTTTTAGTTCTGATATTTTGGTTTCATAACTACTTTGCAACTCATTAATTTCATTCAAAATACTCTGCATAGTCTCTTTAGATGCATACATATCATCGTGTTTTGAAAAAACGTCAGTAGCTTTTTTTTGTACTGCTCAAGATTTTTGTGCTACTTAATCTCTTTCTAAAAACAGCAGACAAAACTCCGCTTACTATCTCGATAGCTGCAAATATACCGCTTTTATTTGCTATATTTTTCTTCTTTTCTAAACTATTTTTAGCATTTAATAATCTTTTTTCCAAAATGCTTTTCTCTTTTTCAAATTTATTCATAAGCAAAGTTTTTTGTTCTTTTAAAAGTTCGTCCGCTCTGAGCTTTACTCTTAAAACAAACTGATCTTTGCTCTCATTTAAATTTGAAACTATATCAAATGCTTTATATAGCACTATTTTTTCATTAGTATATAAAAACTCGGTAAATGATTTTACAAATTCATTTAAATTTTTTGCATTTAAAATAGATCTTGGGGCATCTAAAAGCTCTATATTTTCATATTTTTCACAGCTGAAATTTGAGACCGAAATTTCTTCAGCATTGCTCCAGTCTAGCTCATCGCTATCTGCTTTTAAACAAAAAATTCTATCTTTTATAAGCTCGTCATCACTGCTAATAAATCTCACTTTTGCCGTGCCGAGCAGATGACAAAAAAGCTTATTTGAGTTGCCATATTCATAAATTTGAACTATATCTGGATTTAATATAGCGCTTGAATTAAGCATTATAGATGATCCATTTTTAATCTCAAAATGCTTCATAAGATTTGAAATATCATTTTTATTTAATGGACCTTTTAAATAGCTAAGTGCCCATCTAGTAGTTATGATCTGTAAATTTGTATCGTGGATATTTTTTACTAAAAACTGGCGCTTTTTTAAATTTGAAAGAGTATTTAGAATCTCTTTATCGCTAGTTTTACCAACTCCGCTAAGTCCGCTAATCACATTTTGTTTATCTTGAGCTGTTTGTAATCTTCCTATAAACCACGTTCCTATATTACTAAGTCCTTTGTAATCTATATCTACTGGATTTTGCGTAGATAAAACAACACAAATTCCAAAAGCTCTTGCTTGTTTTAACAAAGTAAGCATAGCTAGTTTGCTAGGAGGATTTGAGCTTGGAGGAAAATATCCAAATATTTCATCCATATATAGCACTACTCTAGGTTTATGCGTTCCTTCTAAACTTCTCATCCAAGAAACCATCTCATTTAATAAAATAGTTACGAAAAACATTCTACTAGCATCGTCTAAATGGGATATTGTGAATATATTTGATCTTGGCTTGCCATTTTCAAAAAGCATATTTGAGATATCTAATTTCTCTCCGCTACACCAAAGAGAAAAATCAGGACTAGCTACAAGCGCATTTATTTTCATAGCTAAGTCGGCTCTTTTATCGGCCGGATAAAAACTCTCTACATCAAAAACACCTATTTTTTTAAATTTAGGATTTATGATATCTTCTATCAACTGAGCTATGCTAAGATCTTTTTTTGCACTAAATCTATTAAAAAATATATTTTGTAAAATAAGCATCTCGGGCGAACTAAAATCATCATTTTTAACACCCACTAAAGATAAAATAGAACCACAAATTCCGATAATATAGCTATTTAAACTCTCAAAATCATCAAATTTAGGTGCGTTAAAATCACTAAGCAGACTAACTCCAAGACCCGCATTGCTTTTTGGAGTAAATATCTTAAAAACTGAGCTATTTTTAAATTTTTTAACTCTTTCAAAATTCTCAAAACTACTCTCAAGACCAGCTTTATACTGCTCATAAACGCTACTTCCGACGTTTTTATCTGCACAAACTTCTATAAACTCGTCTTCGCTGCTAAGTGCTAAGCATAAATTCGTCATATCGCCTTTTGGGTCTATTATTATAGTTGGAATTTGATTTAATGAAGCTTCTTCTAACAGACTTATACCAAGACCTGTTTTACCACTTCCGGTCATTCCTATGATAGCTGCGTGAGTAAGAAGATCTTTACTATCATAAATATATGGCGTATTTTCACTAAGTCCTAGATAAAATTCGCCACTTTCAGGCATTTTCATCTATAAAGTTCTACTTTTTGTTGCAATTCATCTAGCGTATCTTTAACTCTTAACTTAGAAAATTCAACTATTTTTTCCGTGATAGATTGAGGTTTTACTATTTCACAACAGTAACGCATAGAGCCTTGATAATTCAATGCAACTACTAAATTCAACTCTAAATAAACATCGATAACTTCTTTAGTTCTTGGCATAGTTAAACTAAACTTAGCCATAAGCTCCTCGCCGCTTTTAAATCCACCGTTTTGGATGCTTACCACGCCTATTCCGCCTTGAGAAATATCGTATAATTTACCCTCTATACTTACTCCGAATTTATTTGATAATATAACTTTTGTATGTTGATTTGGATGTACTCTGGGAAATTTTCTTTGGTTTGCAAACATATTTTCCATTCGTACAAAGTTATTTAATAAAACAGTATTATTAGATAAATTTATACTTAATATATCAGCTTTGACGTTGCTTACTAAGTTATCGCCTTTTAGTATGTATGCATTTTCTTCTTCTTTCATAGCCAAAATCTGCATCAAATTCACCTTAAAAAGCACTTTATCATCTTCTATGCTAGCTATTTTAGCATCGCAGCTGACATTTACGCCATAGTATAAATTTAAAAATCTTAAGCTTGAGTTTGAACGCAAAGCCGCTCTAAACTCGTCTATTATATCGCCAAATAACATAAATCCGCCACTAGTTCCAAATTTAAAACTCTGAGGGCTTGAAATTTTCGTTTTAGCTTCTGTTTTCATTAAAACTTGAGTAAAAGCATCTATCGCATTTTCTAGATATATTATATAAATTGTACTGTTTAAATCTGATTTTGAAATATAAATACTAAAACGATGTAAAAGATGAAATAAAACTTTCAAAATAAAATAATTAGCATACGTTTCATCGTTACCAAAACATTTGTTTATCTGTTTTAATGAGGCTTCTTTATCTAAATTTGTCTTAAAAATCGCATCAAAAATCAATTCTAAAGTATCATCTAAATCATAAGGATCAATCTGTTTTTGCGACTCTTTTGCAAGATTTTTACCGTATTTTTTGTAGTCTTGCTCTAATCCTTGCAAAATCCCCATACACTCAGATATAAGCACATCTTGCCCTTCATAAATCACTATTTTTCCTTAAAATTTAGTTGAATTTAATTATAGCATAAAAATATTTAAATTTGGTTGTTATTTTGATGGCTTATTTTCCGCCGAATCTTAACAAAGCAGAACCCCATGTAAAACCGCCGCCAAATGCGTCTAAAAGGATTAAACTACCTTGTTTAAGACGCCCGTCTTCATAAGCATCATTCATAGCCATAGGTATGGAAGCCGAGCTAGTGTTACCATAATCCACAACAGTTACAACGCACTGCTCATCTGTGAAATCCAAACGCTGTTTTACTGCTTCTATAATTCTTAAATTTGCTTGATGCGGTATGAAAAGATCGATATCTTTGCTGCTGACACTGTTTTTTTCTAAAATATCAACAACATCTTTAGATAGCGTATTAACAGCTATTTTAAAGACCTCATTACCAGACATATGTAAAAAATTTAGCTTTTTATCGATAGTATCTTTGTTGGCTGGATGAACAATGCCGCAACCAGGAGTTATTAATAAATTTCCTTTGCTACCGTCGCTTGATGTATGAACATCTATTATATAATTATCATCCGAAGAGCTAACTATAGCCGCGCCTGCTCCATCGCCAAATAAAACACAAGTGCTTCTATCTTGCCAATTAATAATTGAGCTTAATTTTTCTGCTCCTATTATAAGAACATTTTTCTTAGCTCCACTCTCAACGAGAGATTTTGCAATCTCTAAAAGATAGATAAATCCGGTACAAGCGGCACTTATATCAAAAGCAGTTACATCAAACAAACCTAAATTTGAAGCCACTTTACAAGCAGTAGAGGGCATACAAAAATAATCAGGCGTAATAGTCGCGCAGATAACCGCATCTATATCATTTTTGTCTATACCGGCTCTTTGTATGGCCATCAGAGCCGCTTTATATGCTAGATCACTAGTGACTTCATTTTTTGCTAAATGCCTAGTTTTTATACCTGTTCGTTTGACTATCCATTCATCACTAGTATCAACCATTTTTTCAAGGTCAAAATTAGTTAAAATATCTTTTGGAATATAAGCTCCAACTGAAATTATCGATGCTTTTTTCATTTATTTGCTACCTAACAAAGTGCGAAAGCTCATCTTCTATAACTCTATTTATGTCTGATTCAGCAAATTTTAGAGCTTGGAAAATAGCATTTTTAACGGCTTTTGGACTACTTTTACCATGACTTATAATAACACAATCTTTAACCCCTAAAAGCGGAGCTCCTCCGTACTCGTCATAGTCTATTTGAATCTTTAAAGCCTTAAAAACTCTTTTCATAAGCAAAGCACCAACAGTAGCAAAAGGTGACTTCTTAACACTTTCTTTTATGATTTTTGATATAGCGCTAGCTACGCCTTCACTAGTTTTAAGTAAGATATTTCCGACAAATCCGTCACAAATAATAACATCAACACTTCCATCAAAAATCTGATTTCCTTCAACATTTCCGATAAAACTATCGAGTTTTGACATCATTTCAAATGCTTCTTTTGTGACTTCATTTCCTTTACAATCCTCTTCGCCATTACTTAAAAGCCCTACTTTCGGGTTTTTTACTCTCATTATTTGTTTGGCGTAAGATTCTCCCATTATGGCAAACTGAAATAGATGTTCTGCTTTACAATCAACATTTGCACCGACATCAAGAACAAGTGTTTTTTTATTTAAAGAAGTAGGCATAAGTGTGGCTATAGCAGGTCTTGCAACGTTTTTTAATCTACCGATTCTTAAAGTTGCTAAACTCATAGTAGCTCCACTATGTCCTGCTGAAACTATAGCTTTGCATTCGCCGTTTTTTACAAGCTCAATTGCTTTAAAAATACTGCTTTCCTTGCGCTTAAGTGCATCAGTAGCACTCTCGCCCATAGAAAATACTTCGCTAGACTCGATATAAGTTACAAATCTTGCGTAATCTTCAGGTATAAGGGGTTTGATCTTTTGTATATCACCTACTAAAACAGCATTAAAACTTCTATGTTTTAAAGCGTCGAGTACACCAGTTATTATAGGTTCTGGACCAAAATCCCCGCCCATAGCGTCTATTGCTATACTAATCATTGTTGTATATCAATACTCGCCGGTTGTTTTATTTATACGATGTGGCATCTTCCAACTACCGTCTTTATCTTTTACAGGCATAGGAAGAGTTATTTTATAGTGAGTTCTGCGTTTTGCAGCGCGTGTGTGGCTCACTCTACGTTTAGGTACTGCCATTTTATTCTCCTTTTAAAATTTTACATTCATCACAGTAAAAATATCCGCTTTTATAAGCTTCTATTTCGCTTTCAAAAATTTCATCGATGTCAATCTCGCCATCATAAAATTCAATAGTATCACTTAAATCGTTTTCTAAATCTTTATAAATACCGTTACTTAAAGATAATTTTACATCCTCATTCAAATTTAAAATCATATCTTTACCGCATCTATCACAATAATAATTTAAATTTCCAGATATCACAGCAATACACTCTACTATTTTTGGATTAATTTTTTTTAAATTTCCATTAAATTTTAATCCATTAATAACTATTTCAAATGGAACAGGCAAAGATGTTATTTTATCAAATGGTATTTTCAAATTTATCTTCTTAGTTTAGCAAATTTCTCTTTTTGCAAAGAAAAACGCTATTTCTGTCTTTGCATTTTCTAAACTATCGCTTCCATGAACAGCATTTGCATCAATGCTCTCAGCAAAATCTGCTCTTATGGTACCGGCTGCAGCTTCTTTTGGATTTGTTGCACCCATAAGCTCACGATTTTTAACAACTGCATTATTACCCTCAAGCACCATTACTACAACAGGTCCGCTTGTCATAAACTCTACTAATTCTCCATAAAATGGTCTAGCGGCATGAACTTCATAGAATTTTTTAGCATCTTCTACGCTAAGTTGAAGTTTTTTTGCGGCTGCTATTCTTAATCCGTTGCTTTCAAATCTATCGATTATTTTTCCTACAACGCCTTTTTTTACGGCATCAGGCTTTATTATAGATAAAGTTTGTTCCATGAAATCTCCTTTAATGATGGTTGAAATTTTTACAAAATTGCGATTATATCAAAAATAAACTTAAAAAAATAGTAAGCCACATAAAAGTGGCTTTAAATTATTATCATAAAACAGGAGTAGCGGCATTTCTTACATCAGCGGTTATTTCGCTTCTGCTTGGCTGGCCAGAGATAACCTCACTCCATACAATACAGCCGTCAGTAGGACAGGCTTCTGCGCAAGCCGGAGAATCATTGTGTCCTACACACTCTACACATTTATCGGCATATACATAGTACGCATCTTCGCCTGTTGGATTATCGCTATCATCAACTATGGCGCTAACTGGACACTCATCAATGCATGAACCGCAACTTATACAGGTATCTGTAATTCTAACTGCCATTATATCTCCTTAAATTTAGATTTATTTTATAAGATTATCAAAATTTGACTAAAATATGACTTAAGAAATTATATATAAGTATATTATATTTTAATACATATAAATATAACAAAATAGCTATAAATTGCAGCCTAATTTACTGGATTTCATTTACTATATCAAGTACAGATTTTTGTAGCTTTTTATCTTTTATATCTATTCTAAAATAAATTTTAGCTAGTTTTAAATCGCTATTTTTGATCTGAACACTATCACCAAACGATGTGAATCTCAGCCTTTTTGGATCTATACCGTTCCCAATCAGCATAGTAAGTACATTATACGCTCTATCTGCTGCTAACTTGTAATCTTTTGCGTATTCATTATAATCATCGGCATATCCCCTTATCTCTACGGAAACAGATTCTGGAACTTTATTTATTATCATAGAAATTATTTTTACAAAATTTATCATATCTGGATTATAAATTTCAGCACTCATAGGATCAAATTTGATTCCTGCAGGCAGATCTATAGCAACTTGATTTTCAGCTTGATCAAGCGCAACTCTATAGCGTTCGTTATTTGTATTTTGCTTGACCGAAGTGCTGTCGCTATTTTGCATAGCGATACCAGGACCATCAAATTGTTTCTCGCTTTTAGCGTTTTTAGAACTTTGTTTGACACCTTTTGAATCAGGAAAATCAAATATTTTTATAATTTCGGTTTTTAAAGCTTCAACTTTTGCGGTATTTACTGCAGATATCGCATATAAAGCTATAAATAAAGCAAGCAATAAAGATAAAAAGTCTGCATACGGAACAGCCCATTTTTCACCCGCTGGGCACTCTTGCTGTTTTTTCTTTTTTGCCATTTTGTACCTTAGTTAAATTGAGACACTCTAGGCTCATTTTTATCTAAAAAGTTAAATAATTTTGACTCTAAGCTTCTAGGATTTGCGCCCTCAGCTATACCTACTAGGGCTTCTATTATCATAGTTTTTTCTTTAATTATATCTTTTGCGTTTCCAAGTATTTTTTGACCCCATGGTCCAAAAAACGCATATGCACCCATAATACCAGTAACAGTCGCGGTAAATGCTCCTGCTATACCTGCTGCCATAGCTGCTGGATCATCTAGCAATTGAAGAGCTAACATAAGACCCATAACTGCTCCAACTAGACCAAATGTAGGGCAACTTTCACCGGTTTTTATCCAAAAATGTGCACATTCATGATAGTACTCTTCAGTAGTCTCTATGGCAAGTTCAAGATTTTCTTTAACCTCATCTATAGGTTGACCATCAACTAACATACTAAGTCCCGTTTTCAAAAACTCATCGTCTATAGAAGATGCTTTTTGTTCAAGAGACAAAATACCGTTTTTACGGGCCAAAGTACTATACTCTACCATCTCGGCTATACGCTTTGACATATCTACTCCAGAGCCCTTAAATGCTACTTTAAGCTCTTTAAATGCAGCTTTAACATATTTTTTATTTGTAGCCGTAACAGCTGAAAACATGGCTGTAGGGATAACTATCAAAACTGAGCTAATATGCAATACATGAAGCGGATTACCACCTTCTAAAATATCACCCACAGATATACTAGTTATAGCTAGCACCATACCGAATATCGTTGATAAATCCATAAATTCTCCGCCTATTAGAATTAAAAATTATTGCATAAATTAGCAAAAAAATAACTTAATGTAAAAAAATCTTACTTTAAATCGCCCCAATTTTTCGCCATACCCCAATTTGCAACCAAAGGCACATTGAGAGCAACTACTGTTTGCATAAGCTCTTGCACGTTTTTAGCAAAGCTAGGTGCTATTTCATCTCGCACCTCGAATATAAGCTCATCGTGGATCTGTAAAAGCATTTTTGCATCATCATTTAAGAGATCTTTTACTTTTATCATAGCAATTTTTATTATATCGGCTGCACTGCCTTGAAATTTAGTATTTACAGCTTCTCTCTCAAACATCGCAAGTTGCATAGGAGTGGCACCGCCAAAGTCAAAATACCTCTTTCGCCCAATCAATGTTTCTACAAAGCCGTCATTTTTGGCTCTATTTTTTATACTATCTAAAAAATCTTTTATAGTCGAAAATGCCTTAAAATAGCGATCAATATACTCTTTTGCGCTCTTTTTATCGATGCTGAGCTCATTGCTCAATTTATTTGATCCCATTCCGTAAATCAATCCGAAATTTATGGATTTTGCTATGGCTCGATTTTGCGTATTACTTTCTCCAAATATGCTTATAGCAGTTCTTGCATGTATGTCATCTCCATTTTTAAAAGCTTCTATAAGCGCAGGATCGCAACTAAAATGCGCTAAAAGTCTAAGCTCTATCTGAGAGTAGTCAAGAGATATCAAACTATAACCGTCTTTTGGCTCAAAAACAGCCCTCATATCTTTTGCCAAATTTCCGCGAGCAGGTATATTTTGTAAATTTGGATTTTTACTCGAGAGTCTTCCTGTGGCTGTTCCGGTTTGAATAAAATTTGTATAAACTCTATGATTCTCATCTTTTATGGCTAAGTTTAAAAGCGGCTCACAATATGTACTTTGAAGTTTATATAACTCTCTATACTCCAGTATTTTTTCTATAGATGGATGTAAATCTAAAAGCTCACTAAGTACGCTTTCATCGGTGCTATAACCTGTTTTTGTCTTTTTTTTCGCAGGAAGTTTTAGATAATCGAACAAAACAGAACCTAGCTGTTTACTTGAGTTTATATTAAATCTCTGCTCGCAAAGCTCATAAATTTCAGTTGTCAAAGCTCGCAAAGCAGAGTCATTTCGCAGTATAAGCGCTCTTAATTTTTCTAAATTTAATCTTATGCCGTTACTTTCCATATCAAAAAGTGTTAATATAAAAGGAAATTCAACGTTTTTTGCTATATTTAGCATGCTTTCTTCTAATTTATTTGTGAAAGTTTTATAAAATTTAAGTGTTATCCACGCATCTTCGCTAGCGTATTTTGAAGCACTTTGTAGATCGACACTAGAAAAATCCTCGCCTTTTTTTACTACACTTTCAAATTTAATGGTTTCATAATTATAAAGCTTCTTGGCCAAATTATCCATGCCGACGCTGCTGCTTGGATCATCTAACCACGCTAATATCATTGTATCGGAGTAATTTTTAGGAGGCTCGATACCAAAGTTATTTGCTATTATTCTAAAATCGTATTTTAAATTCTGTCCTATTACAAAACCTTTGTAAATTTGAGATATCGCCCATTTTGCACTGTTCATACTAATCTGAGATTCGACTCCAAGATAGCTATGAGCTAAAGGCACGTAATAGCTGGTTTGCTCATTAAAACAAAAGCTAAAACCGACTATTTTAGCTATTTTGGCATCTGTTGAAGTAGTTTCCGTATCAAAACTAATCATAATTTCGCTATTCATATCTTCTAAAAGCCTTATAAGCTCACTTTCATCCGTTAAAAGTACCGGAGTAAAACTCAAAATTTTATCTTCATCGCTAGATTTTAAGGTTGCCAAAAGACGACTAAGCGAATAGTCTTTTAACGTATCAATGACTTTTAGCAAAGGATTAGACATCGGAAAAATAGCATTTTGAAGATTTGGCGTTTCAAGTTCATCATATAAAGTCGCTAGACGTTTTGAAATAAAAGCGTTCTCTTTGCTTTCAAAAAGCATATTTTTCGTTCTCTCATTTCTTACTTGACTTAAATTTTCATATAGATTTTCTATGCTTCCAAACTCATCAAGAAGTTTTTTCGCACCTTTTTCTCCGATACCTTTAACCCCTGGGATATTATCCGCGCTATCACCGCACAATGCTAAAAAATCTCTTATCTGCTCAGGATAAACTCCGTATTTTTCATAACAACCATCACGATTATAAAGCTCTTTTTTTGCAGGACTAAATATACTTACTCTATCATCTATCAATTGGTAAAGATCTTTATCGTGAGTTACTATTCTTATTTCTAGATCTTGATCTTTGCTATTTTTTATAAAACTAGCTATGATGTCATCCGCCTCATAACCTTCTACTCTAAGGCTACAAAGCCCCATTTTTTCTATCATATCTATACATACTGGAAGCTGATCTTTTAGCTCTTGAGGAGGGCTAACTCGGTTTGCTTTGTAGTTAGGATCAATCTGACTTCTAAAAGTTTTTCCACCACTATCTAAAGCAAAAACTATATAATCACTCGGAAAATCTTGCTTAAGATTATAGATAAAATTTGCAAATCCATGCACCATTCCGCTTGGTTTACCGCTCTGACTTTTAAGACCGCTCATTGCGTAATAAAGTCTGAAAAAAAATCCAAAAGTATCAATTATCGTCAAGCTCTTCATGTTTTCTCCTAAATTTATCGCATATTTTGCACAGACCCGTTCTTTTTGCCATATTTTTGAAACTTAGCAACACAAACAGTCCAAAATAAGCCCCCAAAATATCTTCTAAAAAGCTAATAACTATATTGCTAAATGGAGCATCGAGTCTATTCATCTCTAAAAATGCCGATAAAATCAGCACCAAAATAAAAAATATATACTTTTTATATCTATCTATATCCCACCAAAATCCGATAATAAATCCAGGAACCGAACATATAAAAGCATGTAAAGTACAGACAAAAATAAGTAAAATTATAGCCATATCACACCAAGAACTTACTCGCAACGCTTATTATTGCGGTATTTGATTTAAGGATATTTGGACATTTTAGACAATACCGATTTAAAAACTTAACTCTTTCTTGTGCGCTAAAACCGCCCTCGCTTCCTACAAATAGCACTTCGCTTCCATTAGCATTATCTAGGCTGTCTCCTCCAAAATCTATCAAACTCACGTTTTTATGTACTTTTAAAAACTCATCTATATCTGCAAAAATTTCAAATTCTATAATGGAGTTTCTGCCGCATTGCTGCGACGATCCTATCAAAATCCTACGAAATCTATCAAAATCAAGCTTTATATTTCTTTGAGAAAAATCAGTATATACAAATATAATTTTCTTCACTCCAAGCTCATTTAAACTAGGTAGAGTCTTTTCTATGACGCTAGGATCGACTACGGCCCAAGCTAAAACCAGATCACTATCAAGACTTTTCGTAAGAGATTTAAATACAAGCTCGCAAGTGGCTTTTCGTTCAAATTTAATAATTTCATAAATATAACTATAACCGTCTTTTAAATTTCTTATATCAATTCTATCGCCTACGTTTTGACGCCTTGCTTTTAGGTGATTAAAACTATCGCCTTTTATCTCTAAAATTTCATTTTTAGCATTTTCATCATATAGAAATTTCAAAATACTACTCCAACGACGATTGCTAAAACAACCAAAATTATCTCACAAACTATTTTAAATATCATAAATTTTTTAAATTTGGAGAATTCTTTTGTGATGCGAACTCGTTTTAATCTCTTAAATCCGGCAGCCCCAAAAGGTATCAAAGCTATCCAGCACACTATCATAAAAACTACGCTAAAACTAATACTAAAATGTAAAATAGCTAAATTTAATACGCCCGTAAAAAATATAAAAGCCAAAAAAACATAATAGGTAGGCAAAAAATACATAAGTCTTTTTATATACGAAAACTTAGATGTATCGCCTACAAAAACCAAAACGATATGCAAAATTAAAAGCCCTAGCAGTATCTTAATAAAACTAAGATGCAGCCACGTACTCATTTCATAAGTTTCTACCATATTTGCCTACTCTGCTACTGGCGCTGGCGGGAAATCTTTATCTATATTTATATTCGCGTCACTTTTTGCTATAGGCACATCTGGAGGCGGAGTTTCAGAAACTACATTCTGAACCGGTTTTTGCTCCTCGTTTGAGCAGCCCGATAAAAACAGGATAAAAGCCGCAAATAGCCATACAAACTTCATCAGCACTCCTTTGGATTTATAAATTTAATACCGTTTTTTAACTTATCGTAAAACATCGCGTCTTTCCACTCTTCTATAATACCTTGGCTAAATACTATATCTTCTAAATTTATTATACCCATATTTGGATTATAAGCATCTTCATAAAAACACTGAGCATATCCGCTAGCCGTTTCATGAACGATAATGCTATGAAGTTTCACTTCTCTCTCGCCATTTCTCATCACAGTAAGTCCTAAAAGCCTATCTATAAGCACGAAAAATACTCTGCTAAACTGCTCGGCGCTTGGATTATAAGGAAGCTCTATCCACCTTTTAGAATACTTTTTTATATCATTTTTATACTCAATGTCATCTTTTGAATATAGAGTTGTGGTATGATCAAAACTGTCGATTATAGTTTTAATTCCTTGTTTCATCAAACCAAAATCATACACCATTTCTGCATTATCAAGATAATTTGAGCTTAACATTACCTCACATTTATAACTATGACCATGCAGACTTTCGCGACATCTTTTAGAGCTGCAAAACCTTACTATATGGGCATTTTCATAGTCATACATTTTTCTAATAATCATAGTTGCTCACTGTTTTTGCTTATATTTTACCTAATCTTTCATTAACTTAAGATATAATCGTACAAATTTTATATAAATATCAGGAGCTTTAATATGAATAATTTTAGTTTTGAGTGTCCTACAAAGATAGTTTTTGGGAAAGACACGATACCTAAGCTTTCAAATTTATTGCCTGAGAATTTAAAGATACTAATTATTTTCGGCGGTGGAAGCGTAAGAAAAAACGGTATATATGAACAAGTAAAAAATGCTCTAAATAAACATAACGTAAGCGAGTTTTGGGGAATAGAGCCAAATCCTAAACTCGAAACTTGTTTAAAAGCTGTGAATTTAATAAAGCGTGATGGTATAGATTTCTTACTTAGCGTTGGAGGCGGAAGTGTTTTGGACGCCACTAAATTTATAGCCGCTACGGCTAAATTTGATGGAGATCCTTGGGATATAGTAAGCAAAAGAGCATATTTCGATAAAGCCTTACCGCTTGGCTGCGTGATGAGCTTACCGGCTACTGGAAGCGAGATGAACTGCGTTTCAGTTATATCCAATGATAGTTTAAAGATAAAAAGAAGCTTTAGAAACGAGCTTTTATATCCTAAGTTTAGCATCATAGATCCAAAAACAACTTTTAGCCTTCCGCTAGCCCAAATTCAAAACGGTATAGTTGATACTTTCGTACATATACTAGAACAGTATGCAACTGTGGATCTAAATACCGATGTACAAGACGGTTTTTGTTTTGCGGTGATAAAAACCGTGATAAAAAACGCAAAAATCACCATAAACGATCCGCAAAACTATGACGCAAGAGCGAATTTATGCTGGGCGGCGACTTGCGCACTAAATGGCTGGTGTAGTGTAGGATGTACTAGCGACTGGTCAAGTCACGCCATAGGTCATGAGCTAAGTGCGGTTTATGGTTTGGATCACGGACTTAGTTTAGCTGTCGTTACAACTAGACTTTTAAGATATAATCTCGAGTTTAAAAAAGCTAAATTAGCCAAAATGGGACGCGAAGTTTTTGGGCTGGATGGAGATGAAATAAGCGTGGCAAAAAGCTGCATAGACGAGATCGAAAACTTTTTTAAAAGCACCGGAATAGCTACTACTTTAACTGAACTCGGTATGGATAAAGCATGCGTTGCAAATTTAATAAGCGAACGTTTTAAGCAAAGAAATTTAATCGTCGGAGAGCATGGCAATATCGACTACAGAGCCGCAAAACAGATACTTTTGGAGTGTTAAGCTTACTTTGATAAGATAAATATCGCCACTTGCAAAGAAACTCTAAAAAGACAAAGCCTATTTCGTTAGCTAATTACACGCCTTCTTTGTCGTTCCATAAGCGCACATGGAGTCTGTCGGAGTAATTAAAGCCGTTTTTAATACAAAACTCAGCTACTCTCTTAGCGTTTTTACTTAGTTCGGATATATTTTTTCCTAAAGGCATACACCAAACTTCGCCGTTTTGTAGCTCTAATATCTCGTTTATCTCGCCAAGCTCACTTCTACAAATCACAAATTTATAAAACGCATCTGCGTTAGCAAAGATAGCTTGTAAGGCTTTTTGGTTTATTCTTTTAGATTTTGGCTCGCCGCTTATTGCCAACTTCACGCTTACTGCGAATTTACACTTTTTATACACTTTAAATTTATCAAAATCAACAAAAATGCTGCCGTTTGTTTCAAAATGCACTTCGTAATTTTGCTCAAAACACCACTGTATAAATTTGATCAGATCTTCATCTTTATACCAAAGTAGCGGCTCACCGCCAGTTATTACGATGAGTGGTTTAAACTCCGTTTCTTTTACTAAATTTACAAGAGCTTCAAAATCAAATTTATTATGCTCAAAATGCGCTGTCTGCACTGCTTTGATCGTATCGCACCCAACTAATATCTCGCCTGTTTTTGGGGATTTTATTTTGACGCCAAAACCTTTACAAGAAAGGTTGCATCCCCCAAGGCGGATAAAAAGCGAGTAGCGACCACTAAATTTACCTTCACCTTGAACGCTGGTAAAATACTCGACTACATTTACCATCAGCCGCCTGTTTGGTAAAATGCACGGCTAGATATCTCACCTTTACCGTCATTTTCCCATTTGTTTTTTTCAGGTTTATCAGCCAAAACTTGATTTAAAATTTCACAAGCTTTTTTTATATCCCCCGCTCTCATTGCTTCTCTTATACTTTTTCCGTCTTCATAGTACAAGCACGGTATCAAAAGCCCTTCGGCACTGAGTCTTAGGCGATTACAAGTAGAACAAAAATCATGTTTATGTGGGTCTATTATACCGAATTTATAACCGTCTTCAAGTTCAAAAAGACTCGATGGGCTATTTGGACTTTTTGTTATCTCTTTTATATTGTACTTTTTAGAAATAATGTTTAGAATTTGATCTTTATTAAGCCCTTGTAACTCGCTAGAGGCGTGAGAATTTTCCATAAATTCGATATAGCGGATCTGAGCGCCTTTTTCTTTTGCAAAGTCCATAAGAGATATCAATTCATTGTCATTTACGCTTTTTAAAGCAACGGTATTTATCTTTACACCGAATCCTAAATTGCATGCTGTTTCAATGCCTTCTATAACATTATCAAGAACATCTTTTCTAGCAATAAAATGGGCTTTTGTTTTATCTAACGTATCTAAAGATATATTTATACGCTTAAGTCCGGCGTCTTTTAGAGCTTGTGCTTTTTTTGCTAAAAAATAACCGTTTGTAGTCATCGCTAGATCAAGTCCTGATTTATAGCCGTTTATCATGGCTACAAAGTTTTCAACTCCTTTTCTTACAAGAGGTTCCCCGCCTGTAAGCCTGATCTTTTTAACGCCGTTATCAAGACATATTTTTATAAACTCAAACATCTCCTCATAGCTCAAAACATTACTGTGACCAGCGTCTTTAAAAGGCTCATCTGGCATACAGTATCTACAGCGAAAATTACACCTCTCAGTCACTGAAACTCTTAAATAATCAACAACTCTTCCATAGCTATCTATCAGCATTAAATCACCTTATGAAATTTTAAAACCATTATCACCCTACCTACACTAAGTCTCAAATCTCTAGCAATGTTTTCTATGCTTTTTCCTGAACTATATAGCTGGATAATTCTATTTTCATCATTATCATCAAAACCCGGAGGAGTAATTTTGCTTATAGTTTTTGTTCGCTCTTCTAGATTATATATTCTATTTTGTTGATCATTTTGAAAATCATCAATGACTTTTTCTATACTTTTTACACTCTCTAACATGGGAATGACTTTGGCATTTATGCCGTCTGTGATTTTAGCATCTATTTGATCATATATATCTTTTAAATTTATATCGTTTTGCATTACTATGGGTTGATTTAACTGCTCGTTTAGCTGTTTTTTTAACTGATAATTTTCTTTTATTAAACCCTCTAAAACAAGTTCGAATTTAGCAAATTTACTATTTGACTGAGCATCTCTTGAATAAATAAGCCCAAACAAAACTAAAAAAAGCAGTCCAAAACCAACATAGATAAAAATTTCGCTACTCATTACCTTTTTGTTTCCTTATCTCTAATCTCTCACTCTCGGCTACATAAGACGACCACTCTTTTTCATCGCTTCTTGCTATTCTTACTATTTTTGCGGTTTTGCAGTCTACTGCTTTGAAATAGAGCAAAATCTCTCTTTTGATGAAAAGAGGCAATGAAATTTTAGCAAAATAAATAACATCTTTTTCCAAACAATCCTCATCAAAACTAAATCCTTCAAAGCCTATTTTATCTGTTATTTTCATATGTTTTAAAGGCTTTGGCGGAGTTTTTTCATTTTTTATTAAATTTGAAAGCTCATCTACTTTTTTGTAAAGCTCAACTAAAAGCTTCAAAGTGAGAGGATCTGAATTTTCACTCTCTCCTCTTGCTTTTTCGTGGCTTAGCCATTCATCAATATTTGATCTGCTCTCATTAAATTCAAGTTCAAATTTGAAATCCACATCTTCTTCAAAGCTAACTGCGACCTTAGAGTCTATAAGTCTGAAATCTACCATAAATCCACCCACACAAATAGTAAAAACATAATGCCTAAATAGCCATTTAATGTAAAAAATGCCTTGTCAATTTTTTTAAAATCAGCCCTGACTATTGTATGCTCTTTATAAAGTACTAAAGCGCATAAAATGACACCTAAAAAACCAAAAAAACTTAGTCCTGCAGCACCTGCAAAAAGTAGCCAAAAAACAACGGCTAAAGAGTGAAATAAAGCCGAGATAAACATAGCTGATTTTTCTCCGTAGATAGCAGGAATGCTATAAAGTCCGACTTTTTTATCGTACTGTATATCTTGTAAAGAGTATAAAATATCAAATCCTCCGACCCAAAAAATTACACCCAAACAAAGAAGTATAGACCAAAGAGGAATGTTTCCGCTAACAGCTATAGCTCCGGCTATAACAGACAAGCCAAGACAAAATCCTAAAACAACGTGAGCCAAACTAGAAAATCTCTTAAAATAAGAGTATCCGCCAAGAACTATTAAAAATAAAAAACTCAACCAAAATGCAAGTGAATTTATAAAATACGCCACGACGATAAAAATAATACCGTTTACGATTATAAATAAGAGAAGATTTTTGCGCCCTATTCTACCATCTACGCTCGGGCGAGAAGCACATCTTGGATTTGGTCTGTCTATATCCTCATCAAGGTAGCGATTAAATGCCATAGCATAATTTCTAGCGCTAACTGCACATAAAATACCGAGGATTAAAAGCGGAATTCCAAACCACATAGAACCGCTTTCAAGTTTACTAGCTGTTATCATAGCAGAAAACAAAAACGGTAGTGCAAAAACTGAATGTTTGAAAACTATCAGTTCGTTTATATCTTTTAAAATTTGAGTAAATTTAGCCATAATCTTCCTTTAAACTACTTATTTTATCTAATTTTTTATAAATTTAGCTTTTTTTTGATAAAATCGCACTAAAAAAGGGTGAGAATGTTTTACGAATTTGCTCTTATCGGAACAACGGCGAGCGGAAAAAGCAGCTTTTCTATAGAGTTAGCAAAAGAAATCGAAGCTGTTATTTTGAGTCTTGATTCGCTTTGTTTATACAAAAACATAGATATAGCAAGCGCAAAACCAAACAAAAACGAGTTAAGCATCATAAAGCATTTTGGGATAAATTTAGTATATCCAGATAGCCATTTTTGTGTTGGGGATTTTATAAAAGAGTATCATAAAGCAAAGGAATTTGCAATATCAAAAAATTGTCCGCTTATCATAACTGGTGGTAGCGGGTTTTATCTCAAATCTATGTTAAAAGGACTTAGTCCAAAACTTGAAAAGATAAAGATAGAACTTAACAATGACGAAATTTGGAGCATCGCAGAGAAGATCGATCCAAATTTCACATCTAAATTTAGCAAAAATGACGAATTTAGACTTCATAAATGGTATCAAATTTATAAATTAACAAACGAAATTCCAACTAATTGGTTAGTCAAAAACACCTCTGCCCCAACTATACAAAACTTAAAAATATACGAACTAAACTGGGATAAAGAAGAGTTAAAAAATCGCATAAAAAACAGAACGAAAATTATGTTAAACTCAGGTCTTATAGATGAAGCCAAAAAACTTTTTACCACCTACCCAAAAGATATCAAAGCACTAAAATCCATAGGTCTTAAAGAGTGCGGCGAATATTTTGAAGCAAAATTAGGAGATATAAAAAGCAAAGAGGCTATTTTAAATTTAGAAAATCTCATATCGATCCATACTATTCAATTAGCTAAAAAACAACGAACGTTCAACTCAGGAACATTTAAAGATAGGATTATATTAGATGCAAAAAGCCTTAAAGTCAAACATTTTTTAGATAAATATTTAAATTTATAAGCCTATAAGCTTTTTTTGCTGCTCACAAAGACTTTTCCAAGGAGAGTCAAAATTCGAGTTTAGACACTCGCTTATATACGGTTTTGCGGAGTCAAAATCATTTAAATTTATATAAATTTCTGCTACTTGATATAATGCTCTTAAACGAGTATCTGGTTTCAAACGTATATCAAGAAGCTTTCTTGCGCTCATAAGAGCATCTTCAAATTTAGAAATTTTTACCAAAGCAGAAATATATATAAAATCAATATCGGGGCTAAACGTATTTATATTTAGCTTTGTTTGCATATCGATAGTCTTTTTTGAATAATTAAATGCCGCACTATCAAAACCTTTTTCATATGCATATTTTGCCGCAGCGTCATATACCTCAACAAGTTTTAAATCATTCCCCCTTAAACTCTCAAGCGCATTTATACTAGAAATTGCCTCTTCAAATCTATTTAATTTCAACAAAGAGTAAAATCTGTAAAAAATAGATTCAGTAGGGTCTGAATACGGCACGCTAGCCGCCAAACCAAGAGCTTCGTCGCTAGCTCTAATCACCTCTTCATATCTGCCAAGCCGGTATAAAACCTTACTTAAATTTGCAAACCATTGAACTCTGTTGTTTAAATCCGGATCTTTTATATGCGAAACAGAAAGATTAAAAGCATCTTCAAATTTACCGGTTCTATCATAGCAGTTAAATAACTTAAATTTATCTTTTATATCATTTTGTATAGAGTAGTTGCTTACTAGCTTGACAACTGTTCTGCAGTCTCCGCTCTGATTTGACGAGTTGGCTAAAACCACTGCTGATTTATTTAATATATCCAAAGTAGCAGTGTCATTTAAATCTCTGATTTTTGTCGTATAGTTTAAAACTTTTTGATATTTTTTCTCATCAAAATTTAGTTTTACTTCTTCTTTAAGTGCTCTTTTACCTATATCTAGACCCTTATATTTATCCATTAAACTCTGATAATACTCATGCTTTTCTTCGCTTGTTTTATCGTTAAATTCAAAAAACAGTCTGTCGATTCCGGCTGAAATTTCAGGCATATATTCACTAGTGCTAAACTCTTTTTGATATCTTTTTAGATACTCATAAGCCTCTTTTGGATGATCTGTTTTTGTAAGAGTTATGGCCAAATTTCTAAGCGAAGGCTCATAAAAATTATCGGTTCTATTTGATCCTTCAAATATTATTTTATAAATTTCAGAAGCTATATCGTACATCTCTTTATCTCTAAACTCACCGGCAATTTGCATAGCGGCGTCTCTATCTTCTAAAATAAAGTTTTTGTTTGCATTTATAACTTTTTGCATATAATCTTTAGCTTCATCAAATTTAAGAGCCGATAAACTAACTTTAGCAAGTTTAAAAGCGGCTCTGCTGGCTATATTTATATCGTTTGAAGAGTATAAAACATCTTCATAAAGCCTGATAGCGTCTTCTGTTTTTCCCTTTGTAAACAGATCATCGGCGTATGACAGTATCGCCATTTTGGTAAAATGAGAGTCTGGATGCTCAGTCATCAGTATATCCAAAGAGTAGTTTGCATCGCTCGCCATATCGCTTGTGAGATATGCGTTCATAAGCATATACAAAACTTCTGGATAGTTTCTATCTGATCCATAACTTTTCATCCATTTTTTAGCTGCGTCTATTATTTGATTGCTAAATTTTTCAGCAGACTTATAGTCGTTTACTCTTTTAGAAAGTTTGTCAAGCGAACGTATATAATAGAGCCAAAACTCGCTTTTAAATATACTATTAGGATGCAAGCTTAAAGCTTTTGTAGCGTCTCTTAAAGCATCGCTATATCCGCCTTGCTCATAGCTTTTTTTAATAGAAAGATATACGCCTACATCACCGTTTTCTTCATAAGTAAGAGGTTCTTTGTTAAGATCTAAAGCGCCTATAGACGGTCTTAGAACATTTGGATATTTTATCGGAAAATTTATACCGTCGCTATCTAAGTTTGAGTATTCATTAATTCTATTATCCATTATCAAAGTAAAATGCCTAGAACTAGTTGCGGGCTTAGATATCACATCTTCATAATCAAACAAAGCTCTACTAGAATCGATTAATTTCGAGTTTAGCTTAGGAACTATAGTGACGATAAATCCATCTTTGCTCGGCTCAAAACTAACTTTCATAAACGGCAAATCCTGATCTTCTATATCACCGCTCATCTTAGCATTGACTTTACATATATAAGTCGTACCTTTTTGGTTGGTATTTTTCAGACATACGATATCAGAAGTATCTTCTAAATGTGCTATATAGTAGTCGTTGCCCATATCTTTTCCGCTATTTACGCTAAGAGTAAAGCCAAACATATTAATAACGATCAAATTTATTAAAATTATATATTTCATTAAAAAGATTATAACATAAAAATTTAAAAATAAAGATTTGCGCCATCAAGCTTACATCTTGGATTTATCGACATATCAAGAGGCTTTGTGAAGCATTTATTTTTATATTTACAAACTCCTGCGCGTGCTATCATAGCAGCATTATCACTACAAAACTTAAGCGGAGCAAACATTAAATTTGAGCCGAATTTCTCGCAAATTTGCTCCAAATTTGACCTCAAAACTTGATTTGCACTTCCTCCGCCTATAGCACCGAAGTTTTTAAATTTATACTCACTAAAAATCTTTTCTAACTTATCTGTTATGTGAGAAATAGCAGTATACTGAAAACTTGAAGCTATATCGCTTTTGTCTTGAAGACTCAAACTCTCAAATTTAGAAATCTGCGTTCTAACTTGATTTTTAAGCCCCGAAAAACTGTATTCCAACCTTTTATCATGTTTTAATGGAACCGTAAAATTAAATCGATTCTTATCTCCGCTCAAAGCTAATTTTTCTATAATGGCTCCGCCCGGATATCCTAAATCCATCATTTTAGCTACTTTATCAAAACTCTCTCCGAAACTATCGTCGCTAGTTGTGGCTATCAACTTTATGTAACCGCTTTCATCGATATTTAAAACCATAGTATGTCCACCGCTCACCAAAAGTACACCAAGGGGCAAAACAACATTTTTATCTAAAAACAGAGAGTAGATATGACCTATGAGATGATTTACTCCTATTAACGGAATACCTAAAGCCAAGCTTAAAGCTCTTGCCGCACTCACGCCACTTATCAAACTCACGCTAAGTCCAGGCTCGTTTGTAACAGCAACGGCTTTTATGGATGTAAAAAATTCCTTTACATCTTCTATTAAATTTGGAATAGCGGCGGTATGAAGCCTAGCGGCAAGTTCTGGAACTACGCCTCCGAATTTAGAATGCTCGTTTTCTTGAGTAATTTTTTTATATTTTTTTAACTCAAAGTTATCTATATCCATAAGAGCTATGGAGCTATCATCGCAACTGCTTTCTATACCTAAGATCATAGTCCGGCCACATCTACAAATGTAAAAGCCTCTAAAGACGCGAATTCTACTAAAAACATACCTATAAATTTATCTTGCTCGCCGTCTTTTTGCTCATATAACTCAACTCTAAAAGTTTTTCCTTTTTTATCTATTGAATAGTTTCTTTTGATATTTTTTTTATGTATAGAAATACTTGACTCATCTATAGGTTGACTTCCGTATCCTATAAAATTTACTCTAATTCCATCTTGTTTGATGATTTTTACACTATTTTCTACATTTATTTTTGAGCCTAAACTTATCTCTCTAGTCTCATTGCCGTCTATCTCGACTCCAACTTTATTTATACTGCTTGAATACTTAAAATACTCGGGTACTAATTTTGTTAAAACTCTATTTCCATAATGCACGCTATAGCCATCTTTATCTTTGACAAGAGCAGTTAGAGGATTGCTCGCGTTGTACTCAAGCGCGATATTTTTAGGTATAGGAACGTAGCCTATTCTAGCTCTTGGATGATCTAAACTTAAGAAAAATTTATTATCAAATAAAACTATCTCGATCTCCTTTTCTATAGCGTTTTTAACCCCTCTTGGAGTAAGATCAAAATTTCTCTCAAACTCGATTCCGGCGACTTTTAAATACTCTTCTATAGCCAAAAGATGATAATAGGCTCTCTCATGGCTAGGCAAAGATTTGCTAGTTTCGTTTGCAAATGCGGCTTTACCTTTTTTAATGGCAAAGTAAGTGAGAGATTTTAGCATCTCTTTATCGCCTTTTGCAGTTTGCGTATTTCTAATATAATATTTATGCTGATCTTTAAGAGCTTTTTCATTGATTTTAGATACAACTCTAGAGGCGATCTCTTCTAAATTCCCGTATGGTACGCCGTCTAAACTAACTTGATCTATAATAGAGCTATTGCCCCATCTTCTTGGATTTTCCATATCGTTTATATATGTTGGTCTATAAAATCCGCTTCCATCGTGTAAATTTAGTATCAAAGAGACGTTTTGATCTACTATTAAATCTTTTATGCCTTGTACACTTTTTAAATCAGGATCATTACTGCTTATATAATCAAATTTTCTATTCATATCTCCATAAATTCCACGATCTCTTTTTATAATACTAGCGAAATTCAAATTCGGAACTACCCAAACCGAACCTTTTGTAATATTATAATCAGTAGCCAACAAACTAGCTGCCAAAAAACCTCCCGGCTCATCGCCTTGTATACCGCCTATGACAAGAACCGTATTGTTATCGTCATAACCTTTTTTGATAAAAGAATACTCAAGATCCTCTGCTAAAAGAGCATTTAAAAAGCCCAACGCCACAATAAAACTAATTAATCTGTACATGCCACGGTTCAAATCTAACTCCATCTAAATTTTTTTTCGTATATCTTATAGATACGTACTCTAACTCAATAAGCTTTTTAAATTCATCTGTTTTTATAAACTCCTCGGTGAAATTAAGCGCACCAAAACCGTGTTTTCCAACATCAAAATCACCAATACTATGGTAACTATGAGCAGGAGGAGCTAGCGAAAAACTAGCTTTTGATATATTATAACTGCTATTTTTTATCTTATTCATATATAAATACATCTGTTTTGGCACACTTCTTACGCCGCTTGTGAGAAATAGCGTATCTCCAACATCTTTAACAAGTCTAGTATATACATCATAAGGCAATCCTTTAAATAGATAATGACCTGTTCTAGGTATTTTAACGATATCTTTTTTATTTATAGCGCTAGTTAATCTATCGCAAGTTTTCCTACCGTAAAAACCATATTTTTTAGGATCCTCACTAAACATAAAGTCCATAAAATTTATTTGAGCTGTATTAAATGCACCGATTTTTGAATTTCTAGCTATTTTTAATACCTCATCAAAACTAATTATATTAAAATACCCAAATCCTATATGAGACTGCACGGCTTTTAATTTACTAAAAGTACTATCAAAAAGCGACTTATCGTCTATATAAAAATCACTACTACCAAACGCCGTGCTAGGAAACGCACATGCTCCTAAAAGTCCTAAACTATTTTTTATAAATTTACGTCTATCCATATGTTAATATCCATCATATCCATCAAATTTATCTGTTTTTGGAAGCACTAAGTTTAAAATCACGCCCATAATTGCACCAAGCCCTATTCCGCTAAAACTAGCCGCACCGAAATCAAACACCATTCCTCCTATAGCAAAAACTAATATCAAAGATACTATTATCATATTTCTAGGATCTGCCAAATCTACTTTATGCTTGATAAGAGTTTCCATTCCCACGCTTGCTATAATACCGAATAAAAGCACCATTATACCGCCTATAACAGCAGCGGGAATAGTCGCTATAAACGCGCCTAATTTGCCCACAAAAGCCAAAAGTATAGCCGTTATAGCAGTCCAAGTCATAATACCTGGATTAAATGCTTTTGTAAGTCGCACAGCTCCGGTTACTTCTGAATAAGTCGTATTGGGCGGTCCTCCGAAAAATGCAGCTGCAGATGTAGCTAAACCATCTCCTAAAAGCGTATCTTTAAGCCCGGGATCTTTTATAAAATCAGTTTTCGTAACATTTCCTATGGCTAAAATATTTCCTATATGCTCTATGGTGGGAGCTATCGCGACTGGTATCATATAAAGTATCGCATTTAGCTCAAAACTAGGAGCGGTAAAATTTGGCATAGATATCCAACTAGCTTTAGCTATAGGAGAAAAATCGACAACTCCGTAAATAATAGAAACTACGTATCCTACGCTTATTCCTATTATTATAGGTATAAGTCTGAAAATACCTTTAGTAAATATTATCGCAACGATGGTAGATAAAAGTGAAATTCCTGCTATGCTTAAAGCAATTTCATTTGAATAGCTAGCTCCTTTTCCCATAGCCATATCTACCGCACTTGGAGATAGTATCAAACCTATAGTTATGATAACCGGGCCAACTACCACTGGAGGCAAAAGTTTATATATAAATTTTTGACCTTTAAATCTAACTATAAAACTAAGAACTACATAAAATAGTCCGGCAGCAACTATTCCGCCCATAGTGGCTGGTAGTCCCCACTCTTGTATACTAAAAGCTATAGGCGCTATAAAAGCAAAACTCGAAGCTAAAAATATCGGAACTACACGTTTTCTAGTGCAAATTTGAAAAATAAGAGTACCAATACCGGCTGTAAATAGCGCAACATTCACATCAAGTCCGGTTAGGATCGGCATAAGTACGAGAGCGCCAAAAGCTACAAATAAAAATTGTACGCCAAAAAGTGCATCGCTAACTCTGAAATGATAGCCGTCATAAACGCTACTATTTTTCATTTCGATCCTTTACAAAACCATCTAAATTCTTTTGATTTTTATTATCTTTTATTTTACAAATTTCTTCGTACGCAAAGCAGCTCGTTAAATGATCGTTCATCATACCTATAGCTTGCATAAATGAATAAATCGTAGTTGATCCTACAAATTTAAATCCTAATTTTTTTAAATCTTTACTTATCTTATCAGAAAGCGGAGTTGAGACCGGTAAATCTGAGATTTTTTTCCATCGTCCGACAACAGGTTTATAATCAACGTATTCCCATATCATTTCATCAAAGCTTCCTCTAGTTTTTTGAATTTCAAGAAAAATCAAAGAGTTATTAACGGCCGATTCAAGTTTTAATCTATTTCTGATAATTCCTTGATTTTGCATTAGCTCATCAATTTTATTTTTATCAAAAAGTGCTATTTTAGTTGGATCAAAGCCACAAAAAGCTTGTCTATATGCTTCTCTTTTTTTTAAAACCGTGATCCAAGAAAGTCCTGCTTGCATGGTTTCTAAAGTCAGCATTTCAAATAATTTTTTGTCATCATGAACCGGTCGCCCCCACTCATAATCGTGGTAATCGATATATATTTGGCTATCTCCTACCCAACCGCAACGCTCTTTCATCAACATTAAAATCCTTTACAAAACTCTCTGACTTTTTTATCTATCTCAAAAACAGTATCTTCATCGTCTATTTTAACGCTTCCAAATTTATCAAGCGATTTAAAAACAGCTCTATTGATATCTAAAAACGAAATTTCGTTATTTAAAAATTTATATACCATCTCTTCATTTGCCGCATTTATGATAACGCCTAAATCCGGATTATTTAAAACATCTTTTTTTAGAGTAAATATAGGGTATTTTTTTAAATTTATAGTATTGAAACTAATATTTTTTAAGCTTAAAATATCAATAGGTTCTAAGATTTCTTTCTCTTCAAGACCTATTGCATGAGCAATGGCTAGTTTCATATCGGTTCTTGATATATGAGCAGTAGTAGAACCGTCCATAAAACTTATAAGAGCATGAATACAAGATGTACGCTCTATAAAAGCATCTATATCTTTAATACCGTATAAATGATAAGCTTCAAGCACTTCAAATAGCTTGTTTGCCATAGTTGCACTATCTATAGTTATTTTTGCTCCCATGCTCCAATTTGGATGTTTCAGAGCGCTTTTAGCAGTTACAAACTCAAGTTCGTTTATGTGCATATCATAAAATGCGCCACCGCTCGCAGTTATAATCATTTTTTTGACAGCAGGTCTATTTTTAAGCAAAAATTTAAGCCCAAAATGCTCACTATCTATAGGATTAATACTTTTTGTGTCTAAAAATTTACCGCCTGCTACTAAACTCTCTTTATTTGCCAAAGCTAGCTTAAATCCAAGTTTTTGAGAAACTAAACTCGGTCTCAACCCACTAAAACCCACTAATGAGTTGATAACAACGGTAGAACCAAACTCATCATAACAAGCTTCTAAAAATTTATCTATGCCATCTTTGCTAGTAAAAACTCTACTATGCTCCACAAGATTTTTTAATTTATTATCTTCTATATAAACAAATTTAGGATTAAATTTAGAAATTTGGCTATTAAGTTCTTTATAATCTGTTTTACAAGCTAAAGCATCTAGTTTGATACCATACTTCATAGCCAAAAAAGCAACATTTTTTCCTATGCTGCCGCTACTGCCTAATAGTATCATGCAAGTACCAAAAACATAGCAACTACACCAAAAAGATATCCGTCTATTCTATCTAAAACGCCTCCGTGTTCGCCTAAAACAGTGCCGCTATCTTTGAGATCTACGCGCCTTTTTAAGTAACTCTCAAATAAATCTCCAAAAACTCCAAGTACACTCATTAACACCGAACAAAAAATGGCAACGCTATACTCAACATCTACAAATACAAATGCAAAAACAGCCCCCAAAACGCTTCCTAAAATAACTCCGCCTATAACGCCTTCTATAGTTTTATTTGGACTTGAAGCAGAAAAATTGTGCTTACCGAATGCTTTTCCGGTGAAATACGCTCCGCTATCGCTTATCACGATAGTGAAAATCAACCAAAATAAGCAGGCAATTCCATAATTTTGATATAAAGCAAACATCATAAATATAGGAACGCTAGGATATAAAAAAGGTAGTATAAACTTTAAATTTTCAGATTTTGTATATGCCAAAACCGAAGCAACGGCTATTAAATTTAATAAAATAACTTTAAATATATCATTTATTCCGGTTAAAAACGGAAGTATCGAAAAAAATGCCAAAACTATAAAAACAAGACTTTTGTACTCTATCTTAAATAGTTTCAAACTCTCCAAAAAAGCTACGGCTAAAATAAGACCAAATATCAAAAAATTTAGCCAAAATATATCAAGCAGCGCAACAACTAAAAAAACTGCAAATAGCACTAAACCAGTTATGATGCGATTTTTCACTTTATTTCCTTTTTATATGAAATATTAGCGAATTTTAACTAAAAAAGAGCCTAAAATTACTCTATAAATTTAGTTAATTGATTTGGTTTATTTAGCGAATCTAAATATCTGATCTCAAGTTTGCTTGAGATATTTGGAAGATTGCAGGTTAATTCCCATTTTCTTATGATAGAATCAAATGTAGCTCCGCTCGCTTTTAGCTTGCAGCTATTTGTGATATTATTGTTATTATAAATTACTAGCAAACTATTTATATTTTTACCAAAAACATCGGCTTTAAGCACTCTGTTTTCTATACTTTTTATCTCTACTTTATTTATCCCATCGGCTCCAAACGCTGCTAAGACAAGCAGAAAAACAATGATTATCTTCATAAAACTAAACAACGATATCTAGTTTATGTACTTCTTGCGACTCGTCTATTTCTAAATCCTCAGAACCGTTTTCATCTAAATTTTCATCAGAAGTCTCATCTTGTTCGCTAAGCTCTTGATCATTTTTTTTCTTTTGATGCTCATGCTCTGGATCTATTTTATAAGTCTCTTCGGTAGGTCGGATCTCCTCTACTTCTTTTTTCTTTTCGGCTGCATTTTGGGCTGCAATGGCGGACTGAAGCTCGAGTTTTGATTGAAAATCACCTTGCACACTAGCTGCTGCTGGAGTGTTTTGATTAACATAGAGCGTATTTGCTAATGGAGTAATTGCCATTATACTCCTCCTTAATTTTTATGATTTTATCCAAATTTGATAAAATAAAAATAAAATCTTTAAATAGTAATCGGCAAATTTAGGATTATCTATAGATGTAAGTTGATTTAAATTTGAAGTGGCTCCGGATGCTGGATTCGAACCAGCGACCAATCGGTTAACAGCCGACTACTCTACCGCTGAGCTAATCCGGAATAAAAAAGAGTTGAGATTATAACGAAAACTTTTGTATTTGTCAATAATCCAAACAGTATTTTTTAAAAATATTTTTTATTTAGCAGAGGTTTTATTAAATTTTAAAACAAAAACATCGACTACAATATAACAACTTCGCTTTTTAACTCTATTCCAAACTCATCTAAAACCCGTTTTTTAGCTAAATTTATAAGACTCACGGCATCTTCAAAACTTCCTCTGCCGTAATTTATCAAAAAATTTGCATGAATCTCGCTAAATCCGCATCCGCCTATCCTAAAACCTTTTAATCCAACACTTTCAAGTAAAGCTCCGGCGTATTTCCCTTTTGGATTTGTAAAACAAGAGCCAAAACTAGCGCCTTTTGGCTGGTTTGTTCTTTTTGCGTTCAAAAACAAACTCAGCTCATCGCTAAACTCACGCACAATCTCAAAACTAGCTTCGTAAATAACACCTTTGATAGATGAGTGTCGGTAGCTAAAATCGCAATCGTTTTTTAAAATTTGACCGAAATTCGTAGTTACATTTTTTAAATTTTGTGATATTTCATACTCTTTCAGACCGGCATTCATAGTAATCAAGCCGCCCATTGTTCCAGGAATTTTTTTTATAAACTCAAATCCGCCGAGCCTATGCTCTTGAACAAATTTAAAAAGAGTGGAGGTTTTGGTTTTCCCACCTACTTTTAAAATACCGTTTTCAAATTTAATATAATCAAATTTAGAACTTAAAATTCCCATTTTTGGAGGATTGGGCGAGATTAATATATTATTTGCTCCGCCTATCAAAACTCCATCAAAATCACGTATTTTGTCTATTATCTCCACATCGAAAATACCGCCGATTTTCACTGAACTAAGCTTTGAAAAATCTATTTTCATTGGATAAAAGTCGGTATCATATTTAGTATTCTAGCAGTAAATTCTATCATCTGATTCATCATCCACGGCATTAAAAATATGATTATAACGACAACTAAAATGATTTTTGGTACGAAGCTAAGAGTCATCTCGTTTATTTGAGTAGTAGCTTGAAAAATGCTTATTATAAGTCCTGCGATAAGTCCAGCAAGCAGCATCGGCAAACTTATAAGCAAAGCTAGTTTAAACGTTTCTACTCCAAGTCCTATAAGATCACCTTGCATTAAGCGTTTCTGCTTTCTAAATATTCAGTCGGTATGAGATTAGGGCTAGAAGTTATTAAATTTCCATAAAATCCATGTTTATAACCTAGCTCGAAAAGCCTATCGACTGCTTTTATCTGTATTTTACTCATACTTATCGAATTATCGTTTGCGTATAAATTAAGATATATTTCAAGTTTTTTATCATCTACTCTTACCAAATTTCGCTCAAGAAGCATTTTACAAAGTAGTTTTTTATTATTGTTCGCAACCTCAACTGCATTTGTAAGAACTCTTTCACACTCTATAGCGTCGGTTATAGGCAAACTCCTTCTAAGTGCCATTCCCCCAAGAGGAAGTGGCAATGAATCATCTCCTCTAAGCTCACACCAAATATCCCAAATTTCACGCTCCACGCACAGCTCACTACTAAAATCCAAAATACTCTCGTGTATAAGAACTCCGGCATCGACTTCACCGCTTAAAACCGCATTTTCTATATCTAAAAAGTTTTTATAAACAACTCTAGCATTTGGATAAGCTATCTTAAAAATTAGCGCATTTGTAGTATGCTCACCGCTAAGCGCGACTTTGAAATTTGGTTTTAAAGTAACGCCTTTTTTCTTAATTAATTTTGGTCCATATCCCTCTCCAAAACTCACTGCAGTACGTAAAAGAGCGTAATCTTCATATATAAACGGATACAAACCAAAACTTATAGCAGTCACGTCATAAGTCCCTTTTATGGCTTCGTAATTTAGCGTTTGTATATCGGCTGGGGTGTTTGAAAATTGCAAAATATTACTATCAATCCAGCCGAATTTAATAGCTTCATACATAAAAATATCATCGGCATCTGGAGAGTGAGCTACGCTTACATTTTTCAAATTTTTTACCTTTTTTGACTTTTTGTTAGCAGTGTATTCAAATTTAGCTTAATTTTTAATACTTTAGGGTAAAATAACTTAAATTTTTAAGAGGAAAATCATGGATGATAATAAGAAAAAAAGCCTAGACCTTGCTTTAAAGCAGATTGATAAAGCTTTTGGCAAAGGCACTGTTTTAAGGCTAGGAGACAAGGAAATAGAGCCGATAGATTCTATCTCCTCAGGATCGATAGGACTTGATATAGCTCTTGGTATAGGCGGCGTACCAAAAGGAAGAATAGTCGAAATTTATGGGCCAGAAAGCTCTGGTAAAACAACTCTTACTTTGCATTTAATAGCAGAATCTCAAAAAGTCGGCGGAGTTTGCGCGTTTGTAGATGCAGAGCATGCACTTGATGTTAAATATGCTAAAAATTTAGGCGTTGATACGGATAACTTATATATTTCTCAACCGGACTTCGGAGAGCAAGCTCTTGATATAGTAGAAACTCTAGCTAGAAGCGGCGCCGTTGATCTTATAGTAATAGATAGCGTAGCAGCTTTAACACCAAAAAGCGAAATAGAAGGCGATATGGGAGATCAGCACGTAGGGCTGCAAGCAAGACTCATGAGTCAAGCACTTAGAAAATTAACCGGAGTTGTCCATAAAATGGGAACTACAGTTGTATTTATAAACCAAATTCGTATGAAAATCGGCGCTATGGGCTATGGCACTCCTGAAACTACTACTGGCGGAAATGCGCTTAAATTTTACGCTTCAGTTAGACTTGACGTACGTAAAATAGCTACTTTAAAACAGAGCGATGAGCCAATCGGAAACCGCGTAAAAGTAAAAGTAGTAAAAAACAAAGTCGCTCCTCCTTTTAGACAAGCCGAATTTGATATCATGTTTGGAGAAGGTATCAGCAAAGAAGGAGAGATAATAGATTACGGCGTAAAACTTGATATTATCGATAAAAGCGGCGCTTGGTTTAGCTATGATAATTCAAAATTGGGTCAAGGCAGAGAAAACTCAAAAGCGTTTTTAAAAGAAAATAAAGCAATAGCAGATGAAATAACAGAAAAAATCCGTGCAAATATGGGTGATAGCATAATGAGCGGTGCAGTAGATGAAGAAGAAATGGAAGGAGACGAGTAATGGTTATCGTAAAAAAGATTAGTGCTATAGAAGTTTTAGATAGTCGTGGAAATCCAACTATAAAAACCAAAGTAGAGCTATGCGACGGAAGTATAGGAGAAGCTATAGTACCAAGCGGCGCGAGTACTGGAAAACGCGAAGCTTTAGAACTTAGAGATGGCGGAGAAGCATTTGGAGGCAAAGGTGTTTTAAAAGCTATTAAAAATGTAAATTCTATGATAGCTGAAGAGATATGTGGAAAAGACGCCTATAATCAAAAGGCCATCGACGACGCTATGTTAGCGCTTGATGGAACAGATAACTACTCGCGTATCGGCGCAAACGCGGTTCTTGGAGTATCTATGGCAGTAGCAAGAGCTGCTGCAAATAGCTTAAACATTCCGTTATATCGCTACCTTGGAGGAGCAAATGCCTGCACGCTACCCGTGCCTATGTTTAATATTATAAACGGTGGCGCTCACGCAAATAATAGCGTTGATTTTCAAGAATTTATGATAATGCCCTTTGGATTTTCTAAATTTAGTGACGCTCTAAGAGCTGCAACCGAAGTATATCAAACATTAAAAAAGATATTAAACGATCTTGGACACAGCACTGCAGTAGGTGACGAAGGTGGATTTGCGCCAAATTTAAAAGACAACGAAGAGCCTATAAAAATTATTATGGAAGCTATAAAAAAAGCGGGCTACAAACCAGGCGAACAGATAAAACTAGCACTTGATGTTGCTTCAAGTGAACTTTATGATGGTAAAACTTATCAAATTGAAGGTAAAAAGCTAACAAGTGAAGAGTTGGTTGATAGATATGTGAAGCTTTGCGATAAATACCCTATATTCTCCATTGAGGACGGACTTAGTGAAGACGACTGGGATGGTTGGAAAATTCTGAGTGAAAAACTAGGTGATAAAATACAGCTAGTAGGGGATGATCTATTTGTAACAAATGAAAAAATCCTAAAAGAAGGTATAGAAAAAGGTATAGCAAACGCTATTCTTATAAAACCAAACCAAATCGGTTCGATAAGTCAAACTATGCAAACAGTTCGTCTAGCTCAAAGAAACGGTTATCGCTGCGTTATGAGTCATAGAAGCGGTGAAAGTGAAGATAGTTTTATAGCTGATTTTGCCGTTGCGTTAAACACGGGTGAGATAAAAACCGGCGCCACGAGCAGAAGCGAAAGAAACGCAAAATATAATCGCCTTCTTGAGATAGAGCTTGAAACGAGTGAGTTTTTAGGGGATAAAATTTGAGTGAAATTTTAGAAGAGTATAAATCGCCAAAAAGTCATAGAGTTAACTCTTTTAAAAATTTTTTTGTATATTTTGTAGCCATCTCTTTTGTAGTGATGGCTGGAGTTTATGTTGGAAATGCGTTATTTGGTAAGCGATCTTTAGATGTTATGCTAGATCTTTACAATCAAAAAGCAAGCTTGCAAAGTGACGTACAAAAACTCCAAGAAGCAAACTCAGCTTTGCAAAAAGAGTATTTCGAGCTTATAGGATTAGATCCTGATAGCTATAAATAAACACGCGAGTATAATGATGAAACAAATTTTAATCTTACTAGTTTTTATATCGTTCTTGAATGGACGTGAAAATCCGTTTGTTCCTACAGATATAAACAGTACCGACTTGATCTCTACAAATATGAAAGATAGCGCTCCGCCTTTTGAAACCCAGATAATTAAATTTCCGAGCGATGCAAGAGAACTTACGTCTATAGTTTTTTATTATAAAAGTATTGATGGGAGCATAAAACAAAAAGTAGTTGATATAAATGGTAGCTTTGACTGGCACGATGAGTTTGTACTCAAAAATCAAATAACGCCGAATAAAACCGCTTCAAAAATCTTAGACGTATCCGTAACTACGGTAAAAGCGGATAATAATAGCAACCAAAATGATAAACCATCTACTAAAATCTCAAATTTAGTTCCGAAAATAGAGCCTCCTTTAAAAAGCTTGAGTTTTAATGATATGATTAAATTTGATATTTATGCTATGAAGATAAATATATTTACCGCCGATCCTAAAATCAGAGATTTTGTGATAAGCAAACCAGATAAAATTGTAATCGACTTTAAAAGAAAAAATGCGGACTTTAACACAAAAACTATAAAAGTCGACAAAGGCGCTGTTAAAAAACTTACGTTTGGCGCGCATGATGGATATTATAGAGTAGTTATCTCACTAGATGGAAATTACCACTACGGTATCAGACAAAGCGACGGCGGATATACTCTTATACTAAGATAATAAAACGTATTTTGCTATAAAATCAGATAGCTAAAAGCAGCTATCTGATAAAAAATACAAATCCGGCGCCAACTCGGCTCTCATGCTTATCATAGTCTATGAGACTTTGCGCATATCCGTTAAAATACTGTAAATATCCATAAAATCCACTATTAAATATAGGAAATAAAAAGTCAAACTGAAAAAAACCTTTATTTGTCTTATCAAAATGCAAGTTATTTGCTATAGTAGCTATAAATCTCATATTATTTAAATTATAAGATATCTCTATATCTGCATTGCCTTTGTAATTGGTGATATCTGGATTATCGTCTTTATTGTCTTTAATCCTATACCAAACTCTAGGAGCTAAACTAAAATTTCCGTACTCAAAAACCGATCTTAAATAGACTCTATTCCAAGATCTAGAATCTTTACCGCTTTTACCGTTTGAATCGTGTAATATGCCTATTTGGGCAGATTTCAAAGTCTCAAAATTATCAAATTTAAAAGGAAAATCTACAAAGATCTCCGGCTGATAATTACTCTCTCTAAACGGAGAAGACTCTTTTGCTATCTGCCACCAAGATATCTGAGTATATCCAAGATAAAAAGTCTCATCAAGCCCAAATAAATTATCAAACATCGCCTTTTTGAGACTAAGCTGGAACTTTGTTTCGGTATGTTTTCTATCTGAATTTGATATACTAGAATACGTAATAGGAAGAAGATAATTTACCTTATAAGGTTCTAAATGGAAAATATTATAATTGTTTTCTTTATTATTTTCAGCTTTAATTATACGGTTATTTTGACTATATTTTAAGTTTGTCGTCTGAGTAGTTTGCTGCCAAATGCTATGCGTACTATCTTTTTGTAAATTTTGATTTTTATCTAAATTTGAAATATGGTCGGTTCTAGTTTGCTCATTTTCTAAAGCTTTTTGAGCAGCCATTTTATAGTAAATAAGAGCATTTTTACTATCTCCTTTACTCTCAAATTCAATTGCTTTTTTATATAGTTCATTTGCATTGTTTGCATTCAAACTTAAAAAGCTAGCCAAAATAGTTAGCAATTTTCTCATTTTATCAACTCATACTCGGCTTGAGTGTTTAAATTTAAAAACTGCTTTTTATCTTTAAATTCGGTGATAACAGTAGGACAAAGATCCCTTAAAAGTGCGATTTTTTGCATACCGTTTTTCAACAAAGACTGCGCTGCTAGGCTCACTTTAGGATTATAAAATCCACAAAGTCCATGCACAAACTCACCGCCTTTTGGAAGCGATATATCGTTATTTTTTAAATTTAAATACAGCTCTTTTATAGTTTCAAACTTTACAAATGGGGTATCTGCTGCTATGATGAAAACCGGCTCGTTATAGTTTTTATCTAAATTTGCTATGACTTTTAGAGCAGAAAAATCATCAAAATCATCAACCAAAACAGGAAGTTTAGGCTCAAATTTATCATTTTTTGCGCTGATTTTAACATCTTTGAAGATCTTGCTCAAACGCTCAAATAAAAAGTGCGTAATGCTAGGATAATCTTTATAAGCAAGAAGTGTTTTATCGCTTCCCATTCTGCTGCTTTTTCCTCCAGCTAAAATCAGTGCATTTTTCAAGCTTAACTTTCTTATAGCACTCTTGGATCTGCTATCTTACCGGCTATCGCGGAAGCCGCCGCGACTGCGGAGTTTGCAAGATATACTTCACTAGTTCTATCGCCCATTCTGCCTACAAAGTTTCTATTTGTAGTGCTTACGCATCTCTCGCCTGCTCCTAAAATTCCCATATATCCGCCAAGACAAGCTCCGCATGTAGGGTTGCTGACCACGGCTCCTGCTTCTACAAATATATCCATAAGTCCTTCTTTTTGCGCGGCAAGTGCGATTTTTTGCGTAGCCGGAGTGATGATGAGCCTGGTATGCTTAGCCACTCTTTTTCCTTTTAAAATACGTGCTGCTATCCTAAGATCGCTAAGACGCCCGTTCGTACAACTTCCTATGAACACTTGATCTATTTTTAGATCGTCTTTCAAAGCCTCGTTTATGCTTTTTCCATTGCTCGGTAAAAACGGATACGCGATAACAGGATCAAGTTTGCTTACGTCTATGCGTAAAACCTGCTCATAGTTCGCGCCCTCGTCACTGTAGTGAAACTTTGGCTTTGAGCGTAAATTTTTACTTTCTAAAAACTCTTTTGTTATGTCATCTACTGCTATTATACCGCTTTTTCCGCCTGCTTCTATAGCCATATTGCACAAGCTAAAACGGCTATCCATATCAAGATATTTCATAGCATCTCCACAAAACTCTAAAGCTTTGTACAAAGCACCATCAACACCGATTTGACGTATGACTTCAAGTATCAAATCCTTACCATAAATATGCTTAGCGGGTTTTCCTACAAACTCTACTTTTATAGTTGCAGGCACTTTGAACCAGTTTTTACCAGTTATCATAGCGTAAGCAAGGTCCGTACTTCCCATTCCCGTGCTAAACGCTCCAAGAGCGCCGTGCGTACAGGTATGAGAGTCGGCTCCTATAATAACGTCCCCAGGCACTACAAGACCTTTTTCTGGCATCAAAGCGTGTTCGATACCCATATCTTTTTCATCAAAAAAGTTCTTTAGATCATGCTCGTAAGCAAAATCACGGCTGATTTTAGCTTGATTTGCGCTTGCTATATCTTTAGCCGGGATATAATGATCCATTACTATGGCAAAGCCGTCCGGATTTGCTAGTTTTTTTGCTCCGCTCTCTTTGAAAGCCCTGATAGAAATCGGAGTCGTGATATCATTTCCTATAACCATATCAATCTTAGTTTCTACTATTTGTCCTGCATAAACCGCGTGCTGGACGTGTTCGCTAAAAATTTTTTCAGTAATTGTCTGCTTCATGATTTTCCTTAGCTAAATTTGGGTTATTGTAGCAAATTTTTGGTATAATCAGGCTTATGAAATATAAAGTTTTAACACAAATACCTGAGTTTTTATCTAAATTTAAAAAAATAACTAACATAAAAAGAGTTGATGATTGCGCTTTGGAAATAGTATTTGATGGAAATTATCCTCTTGTCTTTGATTTAAATAAAAGCAACTCAAGTATATACAAAACAGATGAAAAAATCGCCGTAAAAGAGTATAAAGCGCCTTTTGATATCACGCTCAAAAAGCGTCTAAACTCAGCAAAAATAGACTTCGTAGAAGCTCTAAAGAATAATAGAATATTAAAAATTAAAACCACGCTAAACGGCTCATATAAGGCTATTAGTTCGATTTTATATCTCGAGTTTACGGGGCGATTTACGAATATCATTTTAACTGATGAAAATGATATCATCTTAGAAGCCTTAAGGCATATGGAAAACGAAAAAAGAACTATAAAAGTTGGCAAAAAATTAACCATACTTGAGCCGTTTGATATAAAAGAAAGTGAGTGTGAGCAGATCACTGATTTTGATGAATACTTTAAAATGGAATTTTTACGTCTAAAAACCAAAAAATTAGATGAGATAAAACAGGTAAAACTTTTAAATTTAGATAAAAAAATTACGAATTTAAATGCAAATTTAAGTGAACTCCCCAGTAAAGAAGAGCTAGAAACTCAAAGTCATAAGCTAAATAAAAACGCAAATCTTATCATTGCAAATCTGTATCTTTTAAACGACTATGAAAGAGAGCTAAAACTTGCTGATGAAAATGGTGCAATTATAAATTTAAAACTCGAAAATAGCCCTAAAAATAGTGCCAATGAGATGTTTAAAGAGAGTAAAAAACTAAAGCAAAAAGCTGCCAATATAAGCTTGCAAGTTCTAAATTTAAAAGAGAAAATAGAGTTTCTAAATAAGCTAAAAAATATCATCTCACTAAGTAAAAGTACCAGTGAAATCAGTATTTTGTCACCTAAAAAATCGCAAACAAAATCAAATGCTAAGCTTAGCGATTTGATAGAGAATTTTTATGTAGGAGAATTTAAAATAAGCGTAGGAAAAAGCGAAAAAGGTAATGAATTTTTGCTTAAAAATGCAAAAAAAGATGACTTTTGGTTTCATCTGAAAGACAGACCCAGCACTCACGTCGTCGTAAAAACAAATAAACGGACATTAAGCGAGGATATCATAAATTTCGCAGCCAAACTCTGCGTTAGTTTTAGCACGACACAAAGCGGAAATTACTTGATAGACTACACAAAAAAGCAAAACGTAAAAGTCGTAAACGGAGCGTTTGTAAATTACGTAAATTACAAAACTATAGGAATACAAATTTAATATTATAGGATATGATTATATCTTTTAAGGAGAAACAGTGGTAAAAGTAGAATTTTTAGGACCTATAAACAAAGAACCTTTAGAGATAAAAGCAGCTAGTCTTGGCGAATTAAAAACTATTCTGAATCAAGATGAAAGTTTAAAAGAGTGGTTAAATTTAAGCGCCGTTGCATTAAATGACGAGATAGTTACAAGTCTTGATACCAAACTAAAAAGCGGAGATAAAATCTGCATTTTACCACCTGTTTGCGGAGGTTAAAATGAACTCTGACATAGAACTTTTTAGCGGTAGCTTAAACGTCACTGAAATAACAAACCGCTGGTATGATAACAGTAAAAATTTAAATTACGGTGCGATCATAACTTTTGTAGGCGTCGTGCGCGATGAAGACGGCATAGACGGTCTTAGTTTTGATATTTATGAACCGCTGCTCAAAAAATGGTTCGATGTGTGGCAAAAGAAGGCGAAAGAAAAAAACACTACCATCTTTATGGCGCACTCAAAAGGCGATGTTCCAAACCATACTTCGAGCTTCATAGCAGGAGTGTTAAGCCCCAAAAGAAAAGCGGCGTTAACTATTATAAATGAGTTTGTAGAAGACTTCAAGGCAAACGCTCCGATATGGAAATATGATTTAAAAAATAAGCAAAGAATCTATGCGAAAGATAGGAGTCAAAAACTAGCCGGAGCAGGGATTTTAAGCTGATTTAAGGAGAAAAGATGAAAAATATATTTTTGATTTGTATGATTTTAGTAGGTTTAACAAGTTTTGCATACGCGAAAAATAGTGTTACAGCGACGTTTATAGGTAAAAATAGCAGTCTTAGCTTAGAGCTTTCTGGTATAAATATAAATTATAATTTCGTAGGAAATCCGGCTATTCCCGACTCAAACTCCGATGGCATACTCTCAAAATACGCTAAAAGTCTATCGTTTTCAGTAAATTCTCAAGAAAGCAACGCAAAAGAGCTGTTAAAACTCATATCAAAAAACGATAAAGTGGATCTTGTCATTAAAACAGAAGTCAATGGAATAAGCAGCACTTATAAGATAAAAGATATCAAAGCTTATGATTTTTCAGCGGCTTACTCAAACTATGAAGATTATGAAAATAACACGACCTCACCTTTATCATCCAACATTTACTTCTCATTTTACTATGAAAATTTAGAGCTTGATGGCGTGAATTTAGTTAAATAATTAAATGTTTATTTATGGGCAAATTCAAAAAATTCGTCCATAATATAATGCATTTTTTAAAACCACATACAACAAGGTCAAAACTAAATTTATAAATTTTTGAATAAAGTCTCTATAAATTTAATATTTTTAAGTTACAATCCATCATCATATTGTTTTATATTTATTTAGATTTAGCACAGCAAGTTAAATTATATAATATAATAAATTTAAAATATAAATTAAATTTAATCTATGAAAGTGCCTAATACAGTTGTTTAATCTTATTTAAAATTTTTATCTAAATTATTAATATACAAATTAAATATTTAAGCTTGCTTTTTTTAAAAAATATTATAATACAATGGAAAATAAATTAATAAAGGAAGAATATGTTATTTGGCAGCAAAAGCATAGCGGGAAAAGTCTCATTTGGAGTATCCATACTTTTTATCATTTTACTTTTAGTTTTAGCGTTTATTAACTACTCAGACTCAAAAGACAACTCAACAAAACTTCTAGTTAGCGAGAGGCAAAAAGTGATTCAAGCTTCTGAAAATCTAATGGACAGTCGTTTTGGAAGCGATATCAATACGATAAATAATCTAAATGACTATATCTCTAAAAACGACTATAGTCAACAAGAAATAGAAGATATATTAAAAATTATTGACAAAACTTCAAATTTTGAACTTCTTTATGTAGGTTATCAAAAAGACGGTATGATGATACGCTCAAACGGCGATAGTGGATTACCTTCTACTGAAAATGGTATGTATGATCCTAGAAATCGCCCATGGTATATAAATGCGGTAAAAGAAAATAGAGTTGTCATCACAGAGCCGTTTATCAGTAAAACAACAGGACAATTTACCATATCTATCTCAAAACCGATATATAAAAATAGCGAACTTATCGGCGTTATAAGCGGACAAGTAGCATTAAATGAAGTAAATAAAAAATTTGCAGAGCTCGGAAACGCTGAGGGAGCCTATGTGCTTCTTATGGATAAAGACGCCAAGATTATCATGCATCCAACAATCGATTATATAGGTAAAACGCTTAGTGCTACAAAAGAAATTCTCAAAAATTACCAAAATAAAAATTTTGATAAATACGGCAGACTTACATATACTCACGAAGACGGATCTTTGAAAATAGGACAATGCGCAACTACTAAATTTGATGGATGGATAATATGCAGCAACGTAGATGCTAAATACTTCCAAAGCAAAGTAGATGCTATATTATACAAACAACTTTTGATTTCGTTTATATTTATTATTATTGCAGCATTTGCGGTTTGGATTTTGGCAAAAAGACTATTACAACCGACACAATCCATAGAAAACGGTCTCAAAGACTTCTTTGACTTCTTAAACCATAAAAATGATAATCCTAAAGCTATAAGCTTAAAATCTAATGATGAGTTTGGAGTTATGGCTAAACTTATAAACG